>CAYYXU010000058.1:0-10535 GCA_964475645.1 uncultured bacterium
TGCAGCCGATCTTGATTCTGTTGCTGGGAGGGGCAGTAGGATTTATTGCTTTAGCAGTGCTTCTGCCTATGCTCAATATGAGTCAGATTCTGCAATAAAAACCAAACTACTAAATATGTATATTTTACATTAAAGAATTCATTTTGAGTCCGTAAATATATCTAAAAAGAGACATTGCAATATAGGATTTTATATCATTGAACAAATAAATATCGGCTCCCATTTTATCTTCTTATCCTTAAAATACTTCAAAGTTAAACTACACAAAACAAGCTACTCAATCCTTTAGATCCCTAATATTTTTATAAGTATGTCTAAACGATGAACTTATTTACAGATCTGAAAAAAATTGGAAAACATGATTGCTAAAATAATGTGTTTGAAATGCAAAATGTGATTGTAGGTATAGGAGAGATTTTATGGGATATGTTACCTTCAGGCAAAGTGATAGGCGGAGCTCCAGCAAATTTCGCATATCATGCGCAGGAATTAGGAGAGAGTTCAATTGTTGTTTCATGTGTTGGCAATGATGAGCTTGGTCGAGAGATTATCTCCAGTTTAGAAAAAAAAGATATGCCAACTGAATTTTTATATATTGATAAGAGTCATCCAACAGGAGTCGTTTCTGCGAGAATTAATAAAGAAGGAAAACCATCTTATCTTATTCAGGAGGAGGTAGCGTGGGATTATATCCCAACTTCAACATTAATACGCGAATTAGCTTTTAAATCTGCCGCAGTGTGTTTTGGCACAGCAGCCCAACGCTCACAATTATCAAGAATGACTATACAGACATTTGTAGGATTAATGGAGCAAGACTCTATAAGAGTTTTCGATATAAATTTACGTCAGAATTTTTATTCGCAAGATGTGATTGAAACTTCATTAAGTTTGGCGAATGTGCTTAAGCTAAATGTGAATGAATTATCTGTTGTTAAGAAATTATTGAGATTGAATGGTGATGAAAAAAAAATACTAAACGAATTATCCAGGAAATATAGTTTAAATTTGATTGCGTTAACTAGAGGTAGAGAAGGGAGTATTCTTTTTACAGAAGGTAAAACTTCAAATCATGAAGGACACAAAATTAATGTAGAAGATACCGTAGGAGCTGGAGATGCTTTTGTAGCAGGGCTTGTGACTGGAATGTTGAGGGGCTATGAACTCGATGACCTACATAATAAAGCCAATCGTGTTGCTTCATATATTTGTTCAAAACATGGGGCTACTCCAAGTTTAACTAATGAAATTCGAAAATTGTTCAAATAATTCCGAGTAATATGAAGAATTATAGAAGAAATCTTTTATTACTTACGATTTTTTATGACGTAGCAAACCCGGATAATAAACTCATTTTCTTGTTTTCATGCTTATATTCTTTTCCCACTCATGGAATCGAATAGAAATGATTTTGTTATATCTAGTTTAATTTTAACAGGTATGTCCAAATCACTTTCATAATCCTTATCTTCCCGGATTGTGATAAAGTTTGAATCCATTTTTGAGGTAACAATGGTTTGCTCTCCTGTCAATTCAATAGAGTAAATCATAGCTTGAATATGTGATGGATCCTGAGTGACAATCTCCATATCTTCAGGCCTAATCCCCAAGATCACATCCTTCATTGGATCTTTTTCGATATTTTTTATCAGACACCCATTTGCAACGAATTGACCGTTTTCAATATCGCCTTTGATAAAATTCATTGAAGGCGAACCGATAAACCCAGCAACGAAAAGATTTGCAGGATTATTATAGATATTTTTAGGTGTATCAATCTGCTGAAGAACACCATCATTCATAATTGCCACACGGGAAGCCAAAGTCATGGCTTCAATTTGATCATGAGTTACATAAATGGTAGTGATATTGAGTTCATGCTGTAAATGTTTTAGTTCAGCACGCATCTGTCCGCGAAGTTTTGCATCCAAATTTGACAGCGGTTCATCCATCAAAAAAACTTTTGGTCTACGTACTAAGGCACGAGCCAATGCTACTCGTTGTCTTTGCCCGCCGGAAAGCTGCTTAGGATATCGATTCAACAAATCTTCCAACTGTACCTGTTTTGCGGCTCTTAAAATGGCATCAGTTTTTTCCTGTCCTTTAACTCCTTTCATTTTCAAGGGATATCCAATGTTTTCCTCGACAATCATATGAGGATATAAAGCATAACTTTGAAACACCATCGCAACATCCCTGTATTTGGGTAGTACTTCATTCATTAATTTGCCCCCAATATAAAGCTCTCCTTTTTCGATAGTTTCCAAACCCGCAATCATTCTCAAAGCAGTTGTTTTTCCACAACCAGAAGGTCCAAGTAAAACAAGAAATTCCCCTTGTTCAATCTCAAGATTCATATTATTCACTGCTTTTACTTTACCAAAACTCTTTGTAAGTCCTTTTAGTTCAACATCCATTATTTTCCTTAGTTTTTTTCAGCGATTAGATGAAATAAGTCTTCATTATTCAAATTTTGCACAAGATAATTTAAAAAAATTTATAGTATTGATGATCAATTAGGGTGAATTTAGTAATCATGTCCAAGTTAAATTGCCCCTGCAATCATTCCATTACAGATAATTGTATTTATTTTTTTTATATTCGTTCGAAAGAGGCATAGAAATTTTTACTGAAGTCTCTCAGAATTCTTTCTTTTCATCCCTTGATAGCACCCACCAGTAAGCCTCGAATAATAAAACGGTAAAGAAACATGGCAATCAATATTACAGGAATTATCATTAGGATTATTATCACAGACATGTACCACCATTGAGGGCCACGTGTAGTATTCATTGATGCGATCATTAAAGGAAGTGTCTGAGTATCTGTTAGTGAAATGAAGAGCGAGAGAAGATACTCATTCCAGCAAAGTATCAACACCAGCATAAAGGTTGCAGAAAGTCCTGGCTTTGCAAGTGGCAGTACAATAGTGGTGAAAATTCTATATCGTGAAGCTCCGTCCAATGCGGCATTTTCTTCAAGATCAATTGGAATGCTGAAAAAGAAATCTCTCATTAGCCAGACAACAATCGGTATGTTGATAGCAACATAAGTAATAATTATTGCAGGATATGAATCAAGCATACCTAGTTGCTGGAAAAAAATATAAATCGGTATGACAACTACAACAGGAGGGAGAATTCTTTGAGAAATCATCCAGAAACCAATATCGTTGTTGCCGAGACTGGCTTTAAATCTTCTGGATAAAGTAAATATAAATAAAAGAAATATTGCAGAAGCAGAAATAACGGTTACTCTCCAGTCAACCCCAAACTTTCCAATAAGAAATGTGCCTAGGACCAGCAGTAAAATGAAAAAGGCAATGGAGATAATTTTTGGACGGTAATGAATGCGGACTAAAGCATACCCTGCCATACTGCCTATCAAAAGAGTTATAAGAGCACTAATTAATGATATTATGACGGTATTGAAAAAAGGTCGGAGAGTGTTCATTGATTCCTGCATGAAAACAAAATCCCATGCATGCAATGAAGGCTGAAAATCCCAAAATGGAATATAGAACGGCCCCTGGTTAACTACATATGGCTCCTTGAAGGAAGTAACAATTACCCAATATATAGGAAATATACAAATGAAAGCCCAGACTCCAAGGACAATGTAAGAAAGACCTCCCTCTAAGATAGAAGGTTCTTCAATGCTTCTTCTTTTAGTAATCAGTTTAAAAAATTTCATCGTTGAGCAATTTCCACACGATTCTTGACTATGTTTACAAAGGAAAGACAAATGAATACAGCCACTACCATCAAAAGGTAGCCTACAGCCGCAGAACCACTGAGATCCATCGTTCGCCAGTTAAAATAGGAATGAAGCGATAAAGACTCTGTTGCGATACCGGGACCTCCGTTGGTCATTACATTAGGAAGATCGATTATTTTAAATGCTTCAATTAATCTAATTAGAATTATAGTCACACTTACAGGTAAGAGAGTTGGCCAGGTGATATCTCTGAAAATTTGCCATTTTCCTGCTCCATCCATGATCGCAGCTTCTTTCTGTTCGATAGAAAGACTTTCCAGACCCGCAAGAAGGACAATGAACATAAAGGGAATCCACTGCCAGGCATCACCAATCATAACTGCAATTCGCGCTCCCCAGGGAATTACTGCCCATGAAGTTTCTTCCATGCCTAGCCACATAACGATTGGAGCGAAAGGACCTTTTGTCATGTCTGTCAACATTCTGAAGAGATAGGCAATTCCTACTGGAGTAATCATCATGGGGATGAAAAAAACCATCCGGAAAAAGTTTCGGCCTTTAATTTTCTGAACACACAGCATAGCGAGCCCAAGACCAAACATATACTGTATAATTACTCCTAAAATTACATAAATCAAAGTAACCACAAGAGTTCCAGGAAGTCCTTTTGGTGTTGCCAAATTAATTATTGTCAGCAGTGTCAGAAAGAACAGTCCAGTCGCTACAACAAGCCTTCCTATTGTGCCAGAAATACTTGAATGACCTGAACTTAGATATTTGTAAAACCACGCAATCACAATAATCAAAAAAACCCCTATTAACAAATATCCTAACATTGTCAATTGATCGAACTTACCAAGAAAATGGTACTGCTGACTTCCAAACAAAAGTTTTTTAAAATTCAGCGTACCAATGAACTTTGCCTCTATACCGCCTCTTACAAATTTGAGACGTGAAAGAGCAACGAAGAGTGAAACGATAAGAGGAAAAATGGAAAAACACAGCACTATCAAGACAGCAGGCATGATGAAAACTGCTGGCGCCTGACGGTCCAGGTGTTCTTCAATGGAATTGGGTTGTTTCATGAAGGAAACCCAATCCGGTTTCCCGGATTGGGTAAAAAATGGAGTCAGTAACCAAGAGTATTTCGATAAGCATTTAACTGCTCATTGCGTCCCATTTCTTCAGTCACTTCTTCCCAACCATCTTCAATACGTTGCATAGCCTCCTGCTTACTTATTTCACCGGATAGGAACCTGTGAACCTCTGTATCAAGAACGACTTGCTGGTATCTCTGATTCTTTGGGACCCTCAGGTCAAGAATCATGTTGGGGCTATTTAGACTTGCCTTGATGGCACCCAGATAATTTTCTGCACCAGCTTTACTGAATCCTGCATTTGTCCAGTTGCTCAAGCTTTCGAACTGAGAAATTCTGTAAGGATTCATACCAGTGATACCGATGGTGACATCTACGTTTGACTGCTTAGCCTGTGCCATGTATGAAAAGAAATCATAAACGACATCTTTTACCTTTTTACTAGAAGCGGTATTAATTGCACCGGACCAGCCTCCATAGGCAGCAAATGGTGCGTGGTTTATACCATTGATCGCGTAAGGACAACGAGCACGATCACACGAAACAAGTTTCCCGCTGGAACGATCCAGAACTTTACGTGATCCAGGAAGAATGGCTGCACCGGTTTTCCCTTTAACCTTGGAGTTCTTATCGATAGCGAGAGTACCAATGTCTCCCCAATCGAGGGTCAGAGCACATCGACCAGCCGTCCAGAGACCTCGAGTATCACCTACGTCCAGATTAATTTCATCCGGCGGAGCAAACTTTGTGGTTTCTTTATATATATCCAGTGCACGGGAAAATGCTTCATTGTTAACCAAAGGCTTCATGGTCTTGGTGTCGAAAAACATCCCCTCTCCTGTTCCTTTTGCTTGAATGAATCCGCCTGCAATAGAAAGAATCATCCAGTAGGCCTGTGCATTCCTTTTTTTGGAAATACAGGATCCATAATCAGGAGTGCCATCACCATTCATATCCTGGCCATGAAATCGGCTTGCAATATAGGTGTATTCTTCCCATGTGGTAGGAGGAGAAATTCCTGCCGCATCCAGAAGGTCAGTCCTGTAGTAGATCATGTGAAAATCACCGTCTAGGGGAATGGTATAGATTTTCCCGCCGTAAGTGGAACTGAAAGAACGGAAGAAATATCCTATATCATTCCATTCAATGGCCGAGTCTGCTTTCACTTTTGGGGTCAAATCTTCGAGATATCCCGGTTCGATAAAATCTACCATCCATTGTGGTGCAAACACAGCTCCGTCGATACTATTTGTCCCAGTGGCAAAATCAGATTCCATTTTTGGATAAATATCCGAAAATGGAACACCAATGACATTAACAGTTGCCCCAGTCAGTTTCTTAAAATCCGGGGCACGTTTAACCATAGGGCCCTTAATTTGAGGGGCTTCCATGGTGAGAATGTTAACAGTTACACCATCATATTTCTTGGCATAAGCTGTAGGTATTGTTAAGAGCAAAGTTCCCATCGTGAGAACGATGGCCGATATCATTTTGTTTTTTACTTTAAACATATTTTTCCTTTTATTTAACAGTTAATTAATTAAAATTTTTTACGTAATTAAACTGAAATTCACTACATAGGCTCTCCTTTATTAGGGTTAAAAAATGAAATAGTTTTCATTCCAAGTTTGCATGATTCATAAACATGCTGTCAGCATCCAGGTTTTTTTCTTGTTTTAACATTCCTACAATACAGTCCAGAGTAATAAGTAAGCTTTGTTCAAAAAGAGACCCCATAGGCTGAATTGATGTCTTATCCTGTTTGTGAGTTAATTTTGGAGACGGGGCCGGTATCTTCAAACATTCTTGTGCCATGTTGCCAATACTGGAATCAGGATTAATTGTTATAAGCAGGATGTGAACACCTAGATTGTGGGCCTTTGTAGCTATACTTACAAGACTGCCAGTTTCACCGGATCCAGATCCTATCAGCAGAAGGTCATTTTTACTTACTGCGGTAGTAGTTATATCTCCAAGAATCTGCACCTTAATACCAAGGTGCATTAAGCGCATGGCAAAGCATCTCATAACCAGTCCTGTCCTTCCGACTCCCACAATAAAAACCCTTTGCGCATCCATTATTTGCTTTAAAAAATATGTAATTTTTGTTTGGTCTATTTCCCCAAGTGTTTCTTCGATTTCTCTTAAAACAGTTGGATAATAATCATTAAATTTCATCTTGAATCCATAGCCTGGTGTATTTCTGCCAATGCATCACGATGATTTCTTGAATTTGCAATGTATCCACCTACAATAACAATTTCAGGATGAAAACTATTAATTTTTCGTATCATATCTGGATTCAATCCTCCCGCCACAGCAATATTTTTTCCTCCATGCGAATTATAAAAACGCTTTAAGTCATTTAAGGGGGTTTCCCCATCTTTAGTATCATCATTTGCTGTATGCAGGCAGCAAAAATCCATCTCCATATTCATGAGCTCATTCCATTTTTTTTCAGGATATGGGTGATTGATCATATCCACCATTACTTTCCTCCTATTTTTAACAGCGGCCTGTTTTACACTACTCAAAGTTTTTTTGGAAGCAAGTCCAAGTACAGTAACAATGTCCGCACCAGCATCAAAACCAATTTGTGCTTCCAATAACCCTGCATCCATAATCTTCAGATCAGCAAGTACGGTTTGTTTTGGAAATTTTTTTTTGATTTTTAGTACACTTTTTAGTCCTTCCTCCATGATAAGTGGGGTACCTATTTCAACAATATCGATCAAATCACCATTCTTCTCTAAGAAATTCAGTACCTCATCAGAACTCTGTAAATCGAATGCCACTTGTAATTTCATTTCACGATTTATTTTCTATGCACAGGCTAATGATGAGGCCAGATTTACTTGAAATGAAGAGGGAATCAGACCCATAGGCTACTTGTATTTTTCAAAATTTGTCAAGAAAATAATGGAATGGAAATTTTGGTTATTTAATCAAAAAAGTTTAGGTAACTGCTTTCTCAAAAAATTTTCGAGATGGGGGATTATTTCTGATGCTCCAGGCTATTTTGGATAGATTTTCAAAATAATCACCAACATCTTTTATATCCAACTTGAATACTTCTGCAATTACCTCGAACCAACCATGAATAAAATAAACCCATCCATCATGGATGGTCAGGTTTTTATTGTTTCTTTGTGCTTCAGCCTGATCCAAAAAAATAAGCTCTCCTCTGTAATTTAGCTCCCAGATAATGCTGTTTTGCGGATATTGAACATCATATGTAAAGGGAGAGCCCGGTTTATCTTTCCCCATTCCTGTGGCGTTAATAATCAATGAATGTGGTTTTAAATTCGTTGTCAGATTATCGTTGCTTTTTGATTCAGAACATAGATGAAGCTCCATAGGAATATTTGTATCGAATTTTCTATAAATTTGTTTAATAGATTCCAACCTCGATTTACTAATATCGGTTACAAAAATTGTTGAAGGATGATTCTTATTTTGCTTTAGTCTATTCAGATTATACAAAATGGCGATTGCTGCGCCACCAGCTCCAAGACACAAAACTTCACCGCCTTTTTCCTTCCAGTAATCTTCAGGTAGTATCTGTTTTAGAGCGAGATCACTGGAAATGGGATCTTTAGCATGACCTAATAATTTATTACCATCTTTCGAAATACAACTTATTTCTCCCATTATTTTTGCGTGTTCATCTAGGTAGTCAAATTGATCAACACAGGATAAAAATATGTCAATTTTGTGAGTTGTAACCAAGGCTCCTTTTGATAAGGGGTCGTTTTTTATGAATTCTACGCATTCCTGGTATTTTGTAGTTTCATCGTGGGGCATAAAATCGAACCCTTTGATTTCACAGTCTCCTAGTCTTAAATGCTCTGCCCATTTTGGGAACAAATTCATTATTGCAGATTTGGAAGTAGTCACTCCAATAAAGTAAAGTGTAGGTTTTGTTGCTGGTTCATAATGATTTTTTTTCATAGATAACTACATTTGGTGTTAATCTAATTTGCTCTGGATTAAATTGGCAATTAATTTCAGTATTGTGTTCTTATATTATTAAGCTGGTTTTTCTTATTTCCTAAATACATCTCTAAATTATTTGTATTGTAACTACCTTAATAATGATATGGACCATTATTAATATGGATAATCTTCATTTTCTGGATTTTAACATCATCCAGTTTGTGCAATTTAGTAAATGTTCTGCGGTTTGATATCTTGACAATTAAGAACGGCATAGTATCGTTTTTCGAGTATTAATAATAGCTTTTTAGTTTGGAATTATTTAACAGCCTTTTTTCAGATTCAATGAAGACTTTTTAAAAAAATAATCATATCTTATTTATGGAAACAAAACTTTCTCAATTAATGGAAAAAGGATATTGCGTTTTCGATCAAGCTTTGAAAAAAGAAGTTTTGGGAAAAATAAAAGGAGTTTCCCGTCAGGCACTTGGTGAGTTGTCAATTGAACACAGAAAGAAGAATAAATCTCAGGGGAGTTTGATTTTGATAGCTGATTATCCTGATTTTAGTATGCTGATTGGAAATGATGAATTAATAGAAATATTTAGAATACTGGGATTTGGAGATACTCGTTTCAGTTCAGGCTACATAATCAGTAAACCAAAAAATAGTCCTGCCCTTTTCTGGCATCAGGATTGGTGGGGCTGGGATCATCCTCTTTCATTTACAGACCAGATTGCTCAGGTGTTTGTGATGATCTACCTTCAGGATACGAATAATAAGAATGGCTGTTTGCGGGTAATTCCTGGTTCTCACAGGTCTTTTCATTCCTTACATTTAAATCAGTCGGCCCATACAGAATCGGTCTCAAGAGTTGAAGATCCAGATGATCAAATCTATAACTCGATACCTGAAGAAGTTGCGGTGCCAGTAAAATACGGGGACGTTATAGTAGGAGATGCTAGATTGATACACGGCGCATTCCCAAATAAATCTGAAGACGAAAGAACTTTAATCACACTCTGGTTCCACCCTAATTACAACATGCTTCCTGGAACCATGCAGGCAAGGATCTGTGAAATATTTTCTAGAAAAGGTGTCGATACAGATCCTGATGGTGAAGAAGCTATGATGCCATCTAACTGGCCTTATAACAAACGCCAATCAATCGAAGTTCTTTTCCCTTCATGTCCTGAAGGTGTCGAACCATATCCGTGGTGCCGCATACCTTCATGGTCCAAAGTAAAAAATTAATTTAGTTATCTGACTGCTTTCCATCATATAATCAGGTCAATTCATTAAATTTAATAGGTTATTGTTGTGTTGTTAACTTGGATAATCTAGATTTTTTGGAGTGAAGTGACAAATTCTCGATAGAAGAGATTGCTAATCGTCATTTGAAATTTCATCAATTGTTGGTGGGCTAGCTCCGGTGTTGGTACATGTCAAGGCAGCTACTTTCATTGCAAATTGCAAAGAAGATTGTAACTCTGGTTCTTTAATTTCTTTGAGTTGACCTAACCTTAGTTTATCCATCATAGCTAAATTGTGAAGTAACCCTGCATGAAAACTGTCACCTGCACCGACTGTGTCCCTTACTGAAATAACAGGTGTTTCGGCAAAAATCTGATGATTTTTTGTATAAGCCCAGGCCCCCTTTTCTCCCATAGTAAGAAAAACAGCCTGCACTTTTTTTGATAAGATGTGAGACACTGCATCATTTATATTGTAATTCGGATAAAGCCATTCAAGATCAGCATCACTTAATTTTAGTAAGTCAACATG
>CAYYXU010000059.1:0-10511 GCA_964475645.1 uncultured bacterium
TACGGATTTATGAAGTTCACCCCAGGCCCCGGTCTGGGCGGCCACTGTATTCCCATCGATCCTCAATATCTATCCTGGAAAATGGGCACCCTGGATTACAACCCGCGCTTCATTAATCTGGCTGCTGAGATTAATTCTAATATGCCGGTATTCGTCAAAGATACGATTACCAATGGATTGAATGGGCACGGCAAAGCGCTTAACGGTAGCAGTATCCTTATTCTTGGGGCAGCTTATAAAAAAGATATTGATGATGTGCGTGAATCCCCTGCCTTGGATGTGCTGATACTGCTGGAAACGGCTGGCGCTATAGTGGACTTTTTTGATCCATATGTTGCTGATATTGTAATCGATAACAAGACCAAGACGGGTTTAACAGAATTAACAGCTGAAAATTTACAAACCTATGATGCGGTGGCCATATTGACTGACCACTCCAATGTGAATTATGAAATGGTCAAAAAGCAGGCAGCTCTGATCATTGATACAAGGAATGTGTATCCGTTAAACCATGATAAAAAAATTATCCGCCTTGGCGTCGGTAAAAAAAATTGAGTAGACGAAACTAAATTATTTATTTTATCTCTTTAGTATTATGAGACCAATAATTCATCTGGTCGTAGGGGCGCGGCCAAATTATATCAAGGCCAATCCTGTCTTTCAACGTCTCGACGAACTAGATAAATTTGATCTTGTGCTCATCAACACTGGTCAACACTATGATGACAATATGGCCGCCATTTTTATCGAAGAATTAGGCATGAAAACGCCAGATATCAATTTAGATGTTGGCTCAGGGACACATGGATTCCAAACCGCGAAGATATTGGCAGCATACGAAGAAGTGCTATTAGAGACTTCCTCAGATCTGGTAGTAGTGTTTGGGGATGTAAATTCCACTATTGCCTGTTCCCTGGCGGCAACCAAATTGCAGGTGCCTTTAGCGCACGTGGAAGCAGGTCTACGCAGTTTTGATAGATCCATGCCGGAAGAGGTCAACCGGGTACTTACTGATCGATTGTCCACATTGTTGTTTACCACTAGCCCAGAGGCAAAGAATAATTTGAATAAGGAAGGAATCTCTAGTGTTGGTATCCATTTTGTTGGCAACACGATGATCGATTCTCTTGTGCAGTGGCAAAGTCACTTCGCCAAATCAACCATTCGAAATGATCTAGGACTCATAGGAGATTATGCTTTAATGACCTTCCACCGCCCTTCTAATGTTGACGATGAGGACAGTTTCAAAAAATTGATAAAAGCAATCATAGATGTAGCAGAACGACTGCCTTGCATTTTTCCTGTTCATCCGCGGACCAGAAATAAACTGGAAAATATTGGATTACTAGATACTTTGCAGAAAAACGATAATATTTTCCTTATTGACCCAATTGGGTATATCGATTTCATGCATCTGCAGCAACATGCGGTTATTGTTTTGACAGATTCCGGCGGTATCCAGGAAGAATCAACCTTTTTCGGCGTTCCCTGTCTTACAGTGAGAGAAAATACGGAAAGACCTATCACCACTACCTTGGGTACAAATAAGCTTATCGGAATTGATTATGAGAGAATACGCCATGAAGTAGATCTTGTTTTAGCTGGAAACTCAAAAGAGCATACTATACCTGATCTCTGGGATGGAAAGGCAGCGAATCGGATCAGCGCTATAATTGATGATTATTTCACAAAAAGTACCTGACTATCAGTCTTAAAATATTTAAACAAAATGGTTGGAATCAATTAAACTACTTTTTAATATTGAACTTAATAGGACTAATTATGGTCTTTAATCAAGAAACAAATGGAGGAAACATGAAACGTTTTCGTTATTTATCATTCTCTCTGCTCTTTGTTCTCCTTGCGGTAATGCCTCCAGTATTTGCCCAAGAAGAAGCAGCTGTAGAGGAAGAAGCAGTTGTTGAAGAAGCAGCTGTAGAGGAAGAAGCAGTCTGGGGCGATGATGCCGCAGCTGAAGTTGCACCAGCAGAAACAGCAAAAGCAACCGGATCAGGCATGACAATCAGTGCAGGATATGGTATGGGTCTATCATCTGGGGAATATATCACTAGTGGACCTCAAGGTTTTGGTCTAGTAGTGGGTTTACCCGTCTCATTGCCAATAGGACCATTAGATGTTTCCGTTAGTGCAGCTATAATTATGAATACTATGGATGCCGGTCCTGAAACCGATGCTTCAGTTAGCCAAATAATGGTGTTTGGGATGGCAGCTGTACCAGATATGCCTTTCGCACTGATGGGCGGCGCCGGAATGGCCGGTAGCGGTTTAGTCATGGCAGGTGGTCTTGGTGTACCAGTCAATGCGTTTGCACCAGATTTGCCAGTAGATGTTATGGTTGGTGTTAATGCAAATATTTTAACAGCAATAGATGATAACATTGATGGAAATACTGGCTATGTATCCGGCTTTCTAATGGTAGGAACTTCATTCTAATTTATTCACTAAATGAAAAAAGGGCGGTTAACCGCCCTTTTTTTTTGCCTAGCGTTGTTGAATTTGTATTATCAAGGAATGATCGATAAAAAATCTACATTTGATTGTCGATCACGCTTATTTTAATCAAAAATGAAATTTGGAATGACATATGGGGCTTACAACATTAGATTCCTAAAACGGCTAAGCACTGGTTCGTAATGAAAAATAAAATAAACCTGTCCGTAATTATTCCCGTTTACAATGAAGTAGCAACATGCGCTGAGATCATCAAGCGGGTTCAGGCAATTAGTATCGTCCATGAAATTATCGTGGTAGATGATGCATCAACTGATGGAACAATCCATATTTTGGAGACAATTAATAATATCAAGGTCATCCACCATGAACAAAACAGCGGGAAAGGGGCGGCAGTACGCACCGGTTTGGCCCATGTGCAGGGCAATTACGTAATCACCCAAGATGCAGACCTGGAATATGACCCAAATGATTACTTGAAACTTGCTGAGCCCGTAAAAAATGGTATCACAAAAGTCGTCTACGGGAGCCGTTGGCTAAATAAATCAATTGAATGGAACCCACACTACCTGATCAATCAAATGATCACCCTGTTTGCAAATGTATTCAATGGTGTATTCCTTACTGATATGCCAACCTGCTATAAGTTAATCCCGACGACAATATTGCAAAAGCTAGACCTGCGCACCAATGGCTTCGGAATTGATGCAGAAATCACCGCTAAATTGACCAAGAATGGGACAAAAATTTCTGAAGTACCGATTCAGTACGAAAAACGGGGTAAAAGTGCAGGGAAAAAACTGCGTTTACAAGATGGTCTGGTAGCTGCCTGGACTTGTTTTCGCTACCGCTTTTTAGAAGGGTAAAAAAAAGCCGGAAAACCGGCTTTTTTTACTTAACAATTTCTTACCTCGTTCTCTTAGGCCTCTCCCTTGATTGAAGTTACATCCAATTCTAAGTCCTTACCGAGAGCATAGAAATCTTGCGGTGTATAATCGGGAATCAAATGTTGTAATTTCCGTTTAATGGCATCGGGATCAAATTTCATGGAAATATCTATTAAACTCTGGACTTCCCGTTGCATAACCTGCCAAGGCATATTGTTGGCCCCATTCTGCAAGACCATGATCTTTTTATGATCAGTAATTTTGGCTTTTTCTTCTTTGGAAATCAATTCTTCATAAAGCTTTTCACCAGGACGTAAACCAGTGTAAATAATAGGAATATCCTTTTCCGGTTCTAGTCCAGACAAGCGGATTAAATCATAGGCCATATCTTTAATTTTCACTGCTTTACCCATATCTAAGAGAAAAATTTGACCCGAAGCATCCCCCATTGCACCAGCTTGAAGTGTAAGCTGTGCAGCTTCAGGTATAGACATAAAGTAACGGGACATTTCAGGATGGGTAATGGTTACCGGTCCCCCACGGTTAATCTGATCTTGGAAAATAGGAATAACGCTTCCAGAGCTACCAATCACGTTTCCAAAACGAACAGCCAAAAAGATAGGACTTTTTTCAATTTCTTCCACAGATTGTATTACTCTTTCAGCCAAACGCTTTGTGGCACCCATTATGTTTACTGGATGAACCGCTTTGTCCGTAGAAACAAGGACAAATTTATCCGCACTATATTTTTGAGATAATTGGACCAAATTAAGGGTACCCATAACATTCGTTGAAACGGCAGACCAGGGGTGTAATTCCTGCATGGGGACGTGTTTATAAGCTGCAGCGTGGATGACTACCTGGGGACGGTATTCCTCGAAAGTATTCTGTAAAAGATTTTTATCGCGGATATTGGCTAAAACCGATCGAATGAGCGTTTTCTTCTCGATAAAAGAAATTTCCTGTTCAATGGTAAAAAGATTTTGTTCACTATTATCCAATAAAATGAGTGAACCTGGATCATATTCTAGACACTGGCGAACTAGTTCCGAACCAATGGATCCACCTGCACCACTGATTAAGATTCGTTTACCTTTAATGAGATTTTCTATAGCATCAATATCTAACTGTACTTCATCCCGACCGAGCAGGTCCATATAGGATACATCACGGATAGAATCCACACTGATATCTTTGTTTATTAGTTCATTCAAACTGGGTACAGTTTTAAATCGTTTCCCGGTTACTTTGCATAAATCAATAATGCGGCGCAGATTATCTCCCGTGGTCGATGGCGCCGTAATCAGAATCTCATCAAATTCCAGGGACAATTTATCGATGGTGATAATACGATCAATTACCGGTATACCATGAATACTGGATCCAATTTTTTCCGGATTATCATCCAGAAAACCAACAATTTGGTAATCATCGCTGAAGTTACTGAGGATATCGCGGGCTATTTTTTCACCAGTATTTCCAGCGCCAAGTAGCAACAAACGCGGAACACCATCCTGTTTTTTCATCTTCATGGGTGAGGTAACTGCTATTTGAGAAAAATACATTCGGACGCTGAGGCGTACCAGGGCTATCAAACCTGTAGTTAGTATAAAATCCAAGAACAGTATAGCTGGGGGGATGACCCGGAACAACGGTACGATTAGAAATACACTATTAATAATCAGGGCCGCAATAACGGTGGCTTTACCAATATTGATCAGGTCCCAAATACTGGTATAGCGATACATACCGCGGTAGAGACCAAAAAAATAGAATACAGATAATTTAACCGGTAAAGCCCACAAAAGGTATGTGCCCAAGCCAGTAATGGATTTAGCCGGTATACTAAAATCATACCGTAGACTAAAGGCCAGTAATAGGCTGGCCACGATCACTATTATGTCATATATAACAATTAAGTAACTGCGGCGTTTTTCTATGGGATTAGTTGCCATTTCAATAGTTCATCTTTATTACAAACACTGAATCTAGCTTTAAAATAAATTAATATCCAAAAAAGTTATTTTTACCGCTCATAAATTGACGTTAAAGGTTAAAGCTGATATTATTGATTAGCTGTAATTTCAGGTAAACTGATCCGTTATCTATTTCACGTAGATCTCCGGCCCACCCAGCGGCAATAAAACCAAGCTTTGTATGCCAAATAAACGACGCATCAATTATATGGTGGTCGGAAATTGGCGGTGACGGAAAATCAACCTTTCGTTCCGATTCAGGCGGTAAGGGAGTAAGTATGTTTACCTTTCCTTTTTCCAAGTAGGTATGTTCCAACGATAATAACCAGTTATCATTCAACCAATAATCAAATGCTAATAGCCATGAACGGCAATCGGGTCCATATTTATACCCAATGGGAATGTTACTATTATGCCAACTAGTAAATTCGCCACGGTGGGTATAGGTCCAGGTACCAATGGTGGTAAATTCAAATAAAAATAACATATCCCTACCAAATACCTTCCGGTAGCCATCAAGGCCAATTTTCCATCCTATCGCGTCAGGGATACTATCTCGGTTTGCAAGATCAATTTGGAAATCATCGACAACCAGTTCACCATATATACTCATATTTTCGCTAGCAAGGTAACGGCCATGAAAAAATAATATTGTATTTTCATTTTCGACACCAATTGGATTGCGTTCCTCTTCTTCCTCAATTTCAGCAAACCAATACGGTACAATGGGGTTGAGATAATGAAATTCAAAGGAGCGTTTTACGCCAGTGTAAATAACTTGCTCACCAATAGCTAAAAACCAGCGTTTGTGGCTCGGGATCCACTTTAATTGGTGTCCCGATATGAATCGTTTTACTCGTTCGCCCGTTACTGTCGTATCAGAAGTAAGTTGGCCAGCCAACAAATCAAACTGAAAATTGTTGAAGTTTATTTTGATATCAATGTGGTCATAGGGTTGAGCAGCACCTGATTGAATAATTGAGGATGAAAAAGATTGCCCCCACCATACAGGAGCACGTCCTAACTGAAGAATGCTATTTTTCATTTTATAGCGGATAAAAGCATTGGAAAACCTACCGGAAATGTTACCGCGTTCGTAGGCTCTACCAATAGTTTCCGAAGCATAAAATTTGTTAACGATCACTGGCTCTGCCAGTAATGATATATTATCCCACTCTCCAGCCAACCAGCTACCAACCCTGAAATCAGGCCTATGATTGGATAAACGTAAATTTGGTGCGATCCTGAAAACAGTGTTATTTTTGTCAATCATGAAACGAGAAATTGGTAAAGCACTTGCCAACAGTGGGTATGGCGCAATGAATACATCTAGATTTGGGGACTTTCTAAATTCTTGATAATGATAAAAATAAGCTGGATCACTGGGTGGAATGGGCTGACAAATAACAAAAGTTGAAAATAGTAAATAGAAAAAGGTTACTATCATGATAAAAGGGATTTTACGTCCGAAATTAGACGATTTCATATGATCCAAGGATAAACCCAGGATTCAATTAAATACAATCATTACCTATTTTTTAATCGCATAAGAGATATAGGGGTCAAATTCAACTCTTTGTAGTTCAAGACTCCCCAAACCTACACTGTCTAATAAAGCCAATGTTTCTCCTGGCCATATAGGATTATCAAGTTCATCGAAAGCAATTATACCACCCTGAGGTATTCTTGGATAAAAGTTCTCGATGGCTACCTTCGTCGGTTCATAAAGGTCAAAATCTAAAAACAATATACTGACGACCAGGTGTTTGTTATTTTCAATAAATTTAGGTATGGTTTCTTCAGCCTTACCCTTAATTAATTCTACTTTGTTGATATGGCCCAAATATCGGTTTTTATCAAATACCTTTATAATCTCAGAAAGTTCATCATAAGAATCAGATGCCAACTCTTCAGGGTTTACATCCCGTATTTTCGTCTTATCCTTTTCTGAGACCGATGGAAAACCCTCAAATGTGTCAAATCCATATATACGCCGGGTTAGATTTACCGGTTCTAGAATTGCACTGAATAAAGACCAAGACATTAAAGTAAATCCGCGGTAGACCCCACATTCAATGATAGAACCTTTAACATCCAAAACATTCTTGAATAGCTCAAAGCAGGAAAGAAATCTGGTTGCATCTTGTCTGCGAATATACTTAGTAAAATTTTGAAGTTTTATTTGGGTTTCTTCCGACGAATTTTCGAATATTTCTGCATACTTTTTTTTCGCTTCCTTCTCTCCTTTCGTTCTGTAAGTTCCTTCCGGTGGTAAATTTTTACTCATAGCGTCTTAAACCTCCTTAATAAATATGCATAAAAATGTCCTAAACAATATTTTTAAATCAACTCCGAAAGACATATTTTTTGCATAAGCCATGCTTAACTTCATCTTCTCTGGATGAATTTTTTTAAAATAATCCTTATCTGGGTCAGAACTGCCCTTTAGAATTTCTCCTTCATTACGAAATTTAATAGATGCTTCATCTGTTATTCCAGGCCGCATTTTTAATAAAACTTTTTTTTCTTCTTCACTATATAACTCAACAGCCCAAGCAACTTGGGGCCTTGGTCCAACCATACTCATCTCACCTTTAACAACATTGACAAGTTGCAGCATTTCGTCCAGCTTATACTTCCTCAGGATTTTTCCAACTCGAGTGATCCGATTATCGTCAGCAGTGGTTGAGTAAACACCATATTTTTCAGCATCAATAACCATAGTCCGTAATTTTATTATTTTGAATATTTTACCATTTAACCCTACTCTAGGGGCAATATAAAACGGTGATTTTCTATCCTCTAACCAGATCAATAAAATGGAAATAAATATAATTGGGGATAGTACAATTATACATACTAAAGAACAGATAAAATCAAAAATACGTTTATACATGTTCTTTTTATTACCCTTTCAGTAAAGAGCGAACCCTATCGGTAATAGAACTAGCATCAAGTTTATAGTGTTGCCGTAAATATGACTGCGAACCAACAATACTTGAAAATCCAGCTTCTAACCCAATACATAAGAATTTTTTTGGTACAGTATTGCTGTACATAAGTACTTCTGCAACAGAACCTCCAAGTCCACCATATACAGTGTGTTCCTCTACCGTAATAATAGCACCAGTTTCTGCGCATGCTGTCGTAATAGCACTTTCATCAATAGGTTTTATTGTATGCATATTAAGAATTCTTGTACTTATACCCTCAGATGTTAATGTTTCATACGCCAATAGGACTTCTTCAAGAATACCTCCAGTAACAATAATTGTGCAATCGGAACCTTCTCTTATTTTTCTTGCTTTTCCAATTTGGAAAATTTCATTATCATTGTGCGGTTTATCAGCTCCTGCAGATTTATCCAAGCGAAGGTAGCATGTACCCTTTATTTTCACAATAGCTTCAGTTGCTTCCATTGTTTCCCAATAACCGCAGGGAGCCACGACAGTAATATCAGGGATACTACGTAAAATGGCCAGATCCTCCGTGGCATGATGGGATATTCCTAGAGAACCATAACTAAATCCGCCACCAATACAGACGATGTTTACATTGGCTCCATGGTATGCAGCATCATTGCGAATCTGTTCTAAACAGCGCAAGGTGGCAAAATTAGCAATCGAATAGGTGAATGTGGTTTTCCCTTCCAATGCAAGACCCGTAGCTAGCCCTATCATTTCTTGTTCGGCGACACCAACGTTGATAAAATTATCTGGGTAATCTTTACGAAAATCATCGAAAACAGAAAAGCCTAAGTCACCCGTGATTAATAAAATATTAGGATCCCGCTGTACAAGACTGGTCAGACGCTGGATAAAGTGATCGCGCACTATTGATCTTCCAGCTCTTTTAATGCTGTGACATATTCATCACCTTTTGGAATCCGGTAATGCCACAATACGGTGTTTTCCATGAAGGATACACCCTTCCCTTTTACTGTATGACAAATTATAACGGAGGGACACTCTGGCTCTAACGGAACCGACGATAGTTCAGACTGCAGTTGGTGATGATTGTGGCCATCTACTTCCTGAACCTGCCATCCAAAACTGCGCCATTTATCGGCGAAAGGTTCTAATGCCAGTGTGTCCGCAACCGTGTCTAGACTTTGAATTTTATTATAATCGATAATAGCAATAAGATTATCCAGGTGATGGTGGGCTGCAAATAGCACTGCTTCCCATGTAGATCCCTCATCACATTCTCCATCCGATAGTAATGTAAAAATGCGGTGTTTTTTCTGATCGATTTTGGCTGCCAGGGCCATTCCTGTGGCCAGATTCAAGCCATGCCCAAGACTGCCGGTCGACACTTCCACCCCAGGGATACCCTTATGACTTACATGGCCGCAAAGATCGGATCTATCTTGATAATGTGTGGCTAATTTACTGATGGGGAAAAAGCCAGTCTCCGCTAGTGTCGCATATAACACAGCAGCTGCATGCCCCTTACTGAGTACAAAGCGATCTCGCTGGTCATCATTTGGATCCTGGGAATTTTTTTGCAAAATATCTGTATATAATACCGCCAATATATCAGCAATACTAAAAGAGGAACCAGTATGAGCTGCGCCCCCGCTATTAGCCATTTTCAAGGCATGAATACGTACTTTTTTAGCTAATTCCTTTGCAGCAGACATTTAATTATATTTTTCTCTTTTTGCGGTAAAATTCGCTGATCTTTTCAGCAACATAGTTGACTTCAGTATCTGTGATGGACATATTCAACGGTAGCATTAGTAACCGGGTAAACACCTTTTCAGTATAAGGTAGTGCATGATCAAACCCCAATTTGGTAAATTGATGGACCGCCTTTCCACCCCACTGAATGAGAGTACCAATTCCATTCTCCGCGAGAAATGCTTTTAATTTATCCCTTTGTTGGGCTTCGATTTCATAATTCTGATATACATCGAAATAGTCGGAATTCGCATCAGGATCAGGTGGCAATTGGATTTGGTCGACATCTTCTAGATATTCCTGATATTGGGTGGCAATTTCTCTACGGCGCTTAATTACCTGATCATAATTATCAAACTGAAAGTTCAAGAATGCAGCCTGCAAGTTATCCAACCTAGTATTGAAACCCCATAAAGATATATCACCATCATTTGCACGTCCATGATCACGTAGCAATAATAGTTTATCATATATTTCTCTATCAGAAGTCAATA
>CAYYXU010000060.1:0-2342 GCA_964475645.1 uncultured bacterium
GGAGTAGCATTTATTATTGCTTGTTACTGGCTTATAACAGCAATGAGAAATTTACCCAAAATGGAAAGGAAACCGATATGAGTCTTTTAAGTAATGAACAAATACATGATGAACTAATTGAATTAAATGGTTGGGTATTTAAGAATAATGCAATAAAAAAATCTTACAGTTTTGATTCATATATGGATGGTATAGGATTTGTAATCCGGTTGGCAGAAAAAGCTGAAGAAGTTAATCATCATCCAGATATACAAGTTGGCTGGTGCACAGTATCTGTTACTTTTACTTCTCATGATAAGGGGGGTGTTACTGCAGCTTGTGTTGGTATGGCTAAAGCCACGGAAAAATTATTTCATTTAAATTAGTATAACTAGGTTCTAGAACCGCTATTTAAATTTCACAGCTGATCATTCAATTAATGAGAATAGATTTGTAAATTAATCCTTATTTCTGGATTAGCATATGTCGGTCGATAATATAATAGGACGTGAATATGAATCTGACTATGAAGTCAGTTATGAAAAAATCAAAGAATATGTGCGTGTATTGGATGATGATAATCCCTATTATACAGATCGTGAATTTGTAAAATCCCTTGATGGTGGACATCCATTCGCACCCCCCACATTTGCTGCGATTTATTGTCAGTCAGCGTTAGAACATCTTTATTATGACCCTGAATTCTCAAAATTGGTGCCCCGTTTAGTACATGGCGAACAGGAATATCATTTTCATGAACCTGTGCGTGCAGGGGATAGAATTCATACAAATGCAGTCATAGATAAAAATTATACCAAAACCAACCAGGTAGGCAAAGTCCATCGAATATTCGAGATCAAGACCACCTCAATTAATCAAGATAATAAACTTGTTTGTACCGGTTTTTATACGTTATTAATTCGAGGGGAATGATGTCTAAGAAAAAACAATCAAAATCAATAATTGGAAAATATATGCCTTACTATTATGCTGGTGCCAGCCTGGATTTTAATCTTATCCATATCGATCAGGAATATGCCAAGGCCAATGGACTGCCTGGTATAATACTACAGGGCATGTGTACCATGGCATTAACCGTTAAACATCTTATTGATGATGGAGATCCTGCACAACTAGACACAATTAAAGTGCGTTTTCTTAATCCCGTCATGCCCGAAGATGAACTAGTCTTTGATAGTGTTACCAAAAGACCTGATGTTTCTGTAAGTGTGAAGAATCAAAATGGTGGTAGGGTGCTTAAAGGAAAAGCAACACTAAAATGACTGATCTCTTTTCAGGATTAACACAAGAAATAATTAGTGGTATTGCATTGGGTTCTATCTATGCGCTTATAGCTTTGGGCTTTACCATGATCTTCAAGGCTACCGAAGTGGTCAACTTTGCTCAGGGTGAACTTATGATGGTGGGAGCCTATGTGAATTTTTTCTTTGTGACTACATTCCTTTCAACAACAGGCAATCCTACTGCTTGGACATTCCTGGTGGCTTTAGGTGGTAGTATGATATTTTCTGTATTATTTGGTTATATATTGGATTTTATCATTAATAAGCCGTTAAAAGATGAACCGATATTTTCCATAATTATGGCTACTCTTAGTTTGGCAATAATTCTTCGTGCTCTAGTAGCGATAATTGCTGGGCCCATAGCTCTAATGCCCTTTTCCCCATTTGGAGATAGTGTAATATCGTTCGGTAATATTGTTGTATCTGTTCTTGATCTATTTATTATTGGTAGTGCTATTGGACTGGTCATAATTTTTTACTATATCTTTCAATATACAAGGTGGGGAATAGCCATGCAGGCCACTTCGGAAGATCCGGTAGCGGCACAGTTGATGGGTATCCCGATTAAGCGCGTCTATGCATCGGTTTGGATTTTCTCCGCTATAGTTGCTACCCTCAGCGGTATCCTGCTGGCACCAAGGATTACGTTACTAGATACAACCATGGGCTTCCTAGGGTTGAAAGCATTCCCAGCAGCGGTTTTAGGTGGGTTTGGTTCTATTCCCGGAGCCATAGTTGGTGGCGTTATATTAGGAGTAATCGAGACAGTTAGCATGGGGACACTGTCGTTTCACTTTCAATGGATTAAAGAGATCAATGACATTATTCCCTGGATCGTACTTATAGCTGTGTTAATGATTAAGCCCGATGGTCTATTTGGTGTTGAGAAAGTGAAAAAGGTCTAATGAAGGGCCGCTACGAAGATGAAAACCTATACTGGATCCCAGTGCTAATTATATTTGTGTTTTTACTACCCTTTATCTTAAAAGGGTTATCCTTCAGTTATAAATATTACCTGTTCGTGCTGAATATGGCTGGTATTTACATCATCCTTAATGT
>CAYYXU010000060.1:2442-3504 GCA_964475645.1 uncultured bacterium
AAGCGAATGATTATTGCTTTTCGCGAATGGACACATGGTTCTGGAGGATTGGAGGTATCGTCCCCTATGCTATTCGGATACACTATTAAATCTGATTGGAATAATTACTTTTTAATTTACACATTTGTTGTAATTGCGGTAGTAGTGGGCCGCCGAATTGCTAAATCAAAAATTGGCCGGGCCTTCATGGCCATACGTGATTCAGAACAAGCTGCAGAGGCCGCGGGAATCAATTTGGCCAAATACAAAATGCTGGCTTTCTTTATCTCAGGTATTTTCGCTGGATTTGCTGGTGTTCTATTTGCCCACACAAGCGCATTTATTTCAACGGACCATTTTGATATTTTGTTATCGATATATTTTATAATCATGGTATTAGTAGGTGGTGCCAGTTCCATTTATGGTGCTGTATTGGGGACATTATTTATTGTCCTATTGGATAATCTATTTGTGCCTTTACTTGAAGACCAAATTCACTTTTGGTTCAATACACAGACAGGAGATATTCAATCACTCATTTTCGGACTTATTATGTTTTTGTTTATTATATTCCAGCCTATGGGATTATACGGTATGTGGCTGAAAATGCGCATATATTGGAAGTTATTCCCCTTTAATCCGAGGCAACGTTTTACATAATAATAAATAGGGAGGAGGAATTATTATGAAAAGAGTAATGGGTACTCTAATTATAATCGGTCTCTTGGCCGTAGGTTGTTCCAAACGGGCACCATCACCAGGTGTAACTGATACGGAAATACTTATTGGAAATGTACAGGATCTTAGTGGTCCAATGAAGGAACTGGGCGCAGTCATACCCAACGGTTCAAACATGTATTTTCAATACATTAATGATCAAGGTGGTGTACACGGTCGTAGTATCAAAATGCTGATCGAGGACCACCAATACAATCCGCAAAAAGCGGTGGCTGCTACAAAAAAACTGGTGGAAAAGGACCAGGTTTTTTGTCTCTATCAGGTAATCGGTACATCTCCATGTGAAGCAATTCGTCCCATACTGGCAGAAACAGGCACGCCACTGATTGCGCCGGCAACGAATTC
>CAYYXU010000060.1:3604-7202 GCA_964475645.1 uncultured bacterium
TATTGGGCCCATATGTGGAATGCCGATGCACCTGGACCAAAATTATACCGCGAACTATGTGAAAAGTATGATATACCTGAACCGTACATAGGGTTATATCACTACTATGGATTTGCAACTGCCCAACTTTTGGTAGAAGGCTTAGAGCGTGCAGGAAGAAATCCCACCAGGAAGAGCTTGGTGAGAGGATTAGAAACATTAAAGGATTGGACTGGACCTAATGGATCATTTCCACCTATTACCTATGGCCGTAATGACCATGCTGGTGTTGATAAAGTGCAACTTGTTCAAATGCAAAATGGTAAACAGGTGGTAATTTCTGATTGGCTTGAATAAAGCTAAATTAATACATAGGGCTCCGATTATTATCGGAGCCCTTTTTGTTTATGGCTGACCTGATCATTGAAAACCTAACCATGCGTTTCGCTGGTGTTGTTGCGTTAGATGAGGTATCCTTTTCAGTGAAAAACGGTGAAATATTTTCTCTGATCGGTCCCAATGGATCTGGAAAAACAACACTGTTTAACTGTATAAATGGTTTCAACAAACCACAGGCTGGACAAATATATTTTAATGGAAATAACCTTTTAGATAGACGACCCCATAATATTATTGATTCGGGAATTTCAAGGACATTTCAAAATGTTCAAAATATTCCCTTCATGACTGTTTTGGACAATATTCTCCTGGGAGCACATAGTCGTATAGATACTAAGGCAACTGTACGACGATTGCTTTCTCAGGATCAAAGGGAAATTGAAGAATCAATGGTATTGGATATAATGGATTTCTTGGGTATTGCTAATTATGAACAAAAATATATGCTTGGTCAACCTTTTGGAATTCAGAAACTTGCTGAAATTGCGAGGGCATTGGTCTCGAAACCAAAATTAATACTTTTGGATGAACCTGCGGCTGGTATGAATGACCAAGAAACCCGAGAAATAGCTAATATTATTAGAGAAATTAAAGAAGATCTCGGAATCACAGTTTTACTGGTAGAACATGATATGAATTTGGTTATGAGCATATCGGATAGAATTTGCGTACTTGATTCGGGAGAGATTATAGCTCTTGGTGATCCTGAAGAGATAAAAAATCACCCAAAAGTAATCGAGACTTATCTGGGGGAAACGGTCGATGCTTAAAATGGTCGGGGTAGAAACATTTTATGGAAAAGTAAAAGCTTTGCATGGTGTTTCTCTAGATGTAAAGGAAGGGCAACTTGTCACTATACTTGGCGCGAATGGCGCTGGTAAATCAACGATTTTAAAAACCATAAGCGGGTTGGTTGAACCAGAAAATGGCACCATTCATTTTAATAATATTCGTATTGATCGGAAAGATCCTGAAGATATTGTAGCAATGGGCATAAGCCATGTACCTGAATGGCGTAGAATTTTCCCTGAACTTACTGTATATGAAAATCTTATTATGGGCGGATTTTTAATAAAGGAAAAGGATTTGTTACATACCAGAATGGAAGAAGCGTATATGCATTTTCCTGTCCTCCGTAATCGTAAAGAACAACGTGCCGGGAACCTTAGTGGTGGGGAACAGCAAATGTTGGCTATATCCCGGGCATTAATGATTAAACCAAAGCTTTTGTTGCTGGACGAACCTTCATTGGGCCTCTCACCATTGTTGGTTCAGGATATTTTCTCGACTATCAAAGAATTGCATCAGTCAGGCGTGACAATATTATTGGTAGAGCAAAACGTTAACCATGCCTTAAAAATAGCAGACTATGGCTATGTAATTACTACCGGAAAAATATTTTTAAGTGGTACATATGAGGATCTTCTTGATGAAGAAAAAGTTCGTGAACAGTATTTAGGAGAAGGAAAATACACCAGAAGAGATAAGCTTTGGGGAGGATGATGGCAATACCGGATATAAGAAACATAAATACAGTACCAGAACTTTTTTGGCATAATGTCGAAAATTATCGCGATGATATTACCATGTGGCGTAAGCAAAGAGGCGTGTGGGAATCTCATACTTGGGGTGATTATGGTAACTGGTCACGAGATATAGGTCACGCTTTAATTGCAGAAGGTTTAAAGCCGGGTGATAAAATATCCATCCTAAGTGAGACGCGAATGGAATGGGTCGTATTGGATATGGCAATAATGGGTATTGGTTGTATTACAGCACCTGTATATCCTTCCAATACAGAAGAACAGGTTAAATACATTGTAAAACATAGTGAAAGCAAAGTTGTATTTGCTGAAGATCAAGAACAATTAGATAAGATGCTGGTAATCTGGAAAGATTTACCAATGGTAAAGAAAATTGTAGTTATTGACAAATATTATCCGCGGAATTTACCAAATGTAATTTCACTAGATGGCTATCGTGATTTGGGTCAATTGCACCGCGGTGAAAATAAAGGAAAATTTGAAGAACGGTTAAAATTGGTCAAACCCACTGACATCATTAGCTTTACTTATACATCAGGAACCACGGGTAATCCTAAAGCGGGTATGTTTAATAGTAAAAACGTCATTACTGTGGCAAAAAATTTGCCTGATATGCTACCTACTTATAGGACAGATTTGGGAATTTCCTATTTACCACTATCGCATATAGCAGAAAGGCTGCTGGGCCATTTTATAAAACTGTATTCTGGTTATGTCACAGTTTTCGCGGATAGTTTAGAAGACATGCCCTATAACCTTAGACAAAGCGGTCCAACTATTATGTTTGGCACTCCGAGAGTATTTGAAAAATTTTATGCTAGAATTTCTATAGCTATAAAAGATGCATCATTATTTCAAAAGACAATATACAACTGGGCTTTAAGTGTTGGAAAAAATTATTCGGAATTGAAAGATCAAGGCAAGAAACCCAACCTCTGGCTTAAACTAAATAGAATATTAGCACATTTTCTTGTATATAGAAAAATACAGGATATGTTTGGTGGTAACATACGGTTCTTGTTATCAGGTGCTGCGCCAATTTCGCCGAATATTATTCGATATTTCCATTGGATTGGGCTTGATATTTACGAAGGCTATGGAATGACTGAAACAACCGGAATAGTCACAGGAAATAAAATGGGGAAAGCAAAAATAGGTTCTGTTGGACAAGCCTTAGCTGATACTGAAATAAGAATTGCCGAAGATGGAGAAATATGTACCCGATGCCCACAAAACATTTCGGGATATTATAATAACGAAGAAGCAACTAGTGAATTATTAATACCTGACGAAAAGGGAGATATATGGTTGCACACGGGAGATATTGGGTATTTAGATGAAGAAGGCTATTTATTTATAACTGATAGAAAAAAAGATATTATCATTACAGCAGGTGGAAAAAATGTTGCCCCGCAAAATATTGAAAATTTACTTAAGACAAGTCCTTACATAAGTCTGGCAATGGTCTACGGTGATAAAAAACCATATCTTACTGCACTGGTAACTCTAGATGAAGATGAGATTGCCAAGTTCGCTCGTGATAAGAAAATAATGTACCAAGATTTAGCTGACCTATCAAAGAAACAGGAAGTACTGGATCTATTACATCATGAAATATCTGGTTTAAATCGCGATTTAGCCAGTTATGAAACTGTTAAAAAATTCCGTATCCTTGA
>CAYYXU010000060.1:7302-10236 GCA_964475645.1 uncultured bacterium
ATGGTATAAGCGGCATCACCCATAATTTCTGGCGAACGTGCTTTTTGCATTACTTCATCGCCCCCAAGAAGATTTTGTACTGCAGCTGTTTGAATTACTGTCTTGGGCCATAGAGCATTAACAGCGATACCTTGATTTTTTAGTTCACCGGCCATTCCTAAGACACACAAACTCATTCCAAATTTGGACATGGTATAAGCTACATGAGGAGCAAACCATTTCGTTTCCATATTAAGCGGTGGAGATAAATTGAGAATGTGGGGGTTATCTGCTTGCTCTAAATGTGGAATACAAAGCTTTGATGTCATGTAGGTACCACGGACATTAATCTGGTGCATAAGGTCGTATCTTTTCATTTCAGTTGCCACTGTTCCGGTGAGTTGAATAGCACTAGCATTATTCACCAAAATGTCAATTCCGCCAAAGGTTTCTATAGTTTTATCCACAGCGGACTGCACCTGTTCTTCAAAACGAATATCCGTGCAAATAGGAAGTCCCTTTCCGCCAGCTGCATCCATTTCTTCCGCAGCAGTAAAAATTGTACCGGGTAATTTTGGATGGGGTTCAATTGTTTTTGCAGCAATTACTATGTTTGCGCCTTCGCTAGCGAGTCTCAATCCTATAGCTTTACCAATTCCACGGCTGGCGCCAGTGATAAACACTGTTTTATTTTTTAATGAACTCATTATTTTTCCTTTCATTACAGTCTCATTTGGTGTCTGGCCAAATCCAGCGTGATCTGTGTGCTTTCAAAATCAAGTGTATTCCCATTCATCCAAGTAAAGCCTGATTTCTTTACTTCACACCGCCCATCCCGGTTTCCGCTTTTCAAGAAATGAAGCAATTCCTTCGCGACCTTCATCGCTCAATACACGGTCAGCAAAACTCTCACCTGCTTTGGATACCATTTCTTCCCTTGGTATATTTGCAATAAGTCCAATCAACCGTTTTGTTTCCGCCACTGCGCCTGGAGCGCATTTTAATACTTGAGTTTTAATTTTTCGTTCAAGCTCTTCAAGTTCAGAACCTTTATTACCAACAAAATCAGCAAGACCGATATTTACAGCTTCTTCTCCATTGATTTGTGCAGCTGTTAGCATTAGTTGTTTACCTTTTGCAAAACCCAATCTTTGTATGACGAAGGGTGAAATCTGTGCCGGTGTCAACCCAATCATCGTTTCTGTTAAAGAAAATCGAGTATCCTTATGTGTAATAATAAAATCTCCACTACAAGCCAGGCCAAGACCCCCAGCCATGGCGGCTCCTTCAATCACCATCACGGTTACCTGTGGCAAAGTATTTATAGATTCAAAGAAATTTCCAGCTGCAATACTAAATCGAATAACATCTTCTTTTTTTGGTTTTCCATCAAATTCGGATTTTATTGCTTTTAAATCAGCACCAGCGCAGAATACTCCTTCTTTACCCCGGAAAGTAATTCCCCTTACCGAACGGTCATCATGAATTGATTTAAAAACATTATTGAAATCTTCAATCATTTCATTGGTAAGAGCATTGCGTCTATTGGGACGATTCAACCAAACAGTGAGCCAACCATTTGAAATGTCTAATTCTAGATTTTTTGTATGCGGTAGATTATTCATAACTATTTATCCTTCTTATTATCCATAATTATTTCTTTGTTTCCTCAGCAATTTTATGTGTAACTGGTATCATTATATCTAAAAGCTGTTGAGCATACGCTTTCCCTTGCGGGTCTATATTTAAACTGGCCATGCCACCACCACCCAAGGAATTCCTAAGTAAAAAATTTAACGCACCTATCCCTGGAACATCCCAGCGTTCTACTTCTCCTTTTACAACATGGGAAAAATATTTAGCGACTCTTTTTGTAGTAAGAAAATTTCTAATGTATGGTAGATATTCAGGTTTTCTTGCAATTACACCAATATTGGCATGATCACCTTTATCCCCACTTCGTGCATAAGCTAGATTGATCAAAGATACTTCTGCATCCGGAGTATCAATATTATCAGATAATTCGGATGTAGTATTTTTAGAATTAACATTATTTGATTTTGTTTCCCAAATTTCCAATTCAAACTGTTTTTCATTAAAGTCTACAATAGTGCGGATATTTTCTTTCGGTAAAAAAAAGGAAAATAAACGTATAGATGGTGACACAGGAGGTCTTCCGCCAAGCATATTTGTGAACCCGGGTGTCATGCCGGTTAAAGCTTGTGCTATTTCGCGGGAAAGTAAAATCAAGGCCTCTTTTTGTTCATGGGTAGCCATGATCCGTAACAATACTTCACGGGGTTGAGTGTGCCTAGCATTATCGCCATAAGTTGCCTCAGTTCCAATAATCGATATTTTCGTATCCTTATAGTTAGACCAATCATTATCGGAAAACATACGCTCAGTTTTTTTTATAATTGCCTCAGCACTAACCTTAGCTTTTTTTGCAGCATTAATACCAACGACGATAAAAGCAATACTTATTCTATAACCCATTAAATAAGTTGCAGATACTTTATATGTATTGCTGGGAGGTTTTCCCCTAGCGCCAGAAACAAAGACCTGGTCGTTTCCTATTTCTTTCATGGTCACATTGGAAAAATCGCAAGTTACATCTGGTAGTATATAGTTTTGAGGGTCACCAATCTCATACAGAAATTGTTCTGATACAGAACCGAATGAAACAATACCACCTGTGCCATTGGGCTTGGTTACAATAAAATTGCCGTTTGACTCAACTTCCACAATGGGAAACCCCATATCGTCAAAATTTTCCACTAAGTGCCAATCTGTAAAATTACCTCCTGTACACTGTGCACCACACTCAATAATGTGACCGGCTAAACTACCAGCAGCCAGCAGGTCATAGTCCTGAGCTGTCCAACCAAATTCATACATTAATGGTCCGAGGACAACAGCGCTGTCCACACATCTTCCTGTAATAACCATATCTGC
>CAYYXU010000061.1:0-9647 GCA_964475645.1 uncultured bacterium
TGACCATCGGTAATTATAGTGGCACCAGCAAGTTTTTCCTGATCTGATATAATATGACTGATAACCGAGCCTAAATTTGTTGATGAGCCTTTCCCATCCCATGATTGAACATTTTCAAGTGCTGAAACACTCTCCGAAAATGAATATAAATATGGTGATACATCTTGCTTATTTAGATTGAATACCAATTGTGAAAGTTCAGATTTGATGGTTTGTAAAGACAATGCTGGGTGATAACCGATACTAACTGAATTATCGACATAAAAATTCCAGTCCAACTTGATTGTATTACTTTCAGTCCATTTAAATCTGGGCTGTAATAATAAAAACAAAGCTATAATTAATGAAATAGCACGAAGAATAAGCAGCCATCTTAATTCAGGATGATTTCTGATTGATAAGTATGTTGCCAGTATTGCAATCAATACACTAATTGAAAATACCCAAAACCAGGTATCTACTGGTTTCAAAAAAGAAACATCCATAATTAAACTACTTTTAAATTTGGGAAAACATCAAAATCAATAGGACTAGTAAATCCCTTTTTCATATATAATTCACTTAGATAAGCAATCATGGCCGCATTATCGGTGCATAGAGCAGGCTCTGGATATTTTACACTTATCTCATCACTTATTGTTTTCTTTATTATACTTCGTAATTCATTATTCGCAGCAACGCCTCCAGCAATAACGCAAGTTTTTACATTTTTTCTTTTTACAGCCATTACCAACTTGTCCACTAGCACATCTAATATTGCTTTTTGATAACTAGCAGCTACATCTGCAAGCACCAGAGATTCATCCTTTTTTTCCATAAAATAAAGCAATGAGGTCTTCAAACCACTAAAACTGAATTCAAGAGATTCATCTTTATAAAATGCCCTAGGGAAATCAATAGCTTTACAGTCACCATTGTGAGCCATTTTTTCTATCGCAGGTCCTCCAGGATAATCCAACCCAAGAATTCTTGCACCTTTATCAAAAGCTTCGCCCGCCGCATCGTCTCTGCTCTCCCCTAATAATTCATAATCCGCCATTTCTTTAACTAACCATAACTGTGTATGTCCTCCAGAAACCAATAAACAGATAAAAGGGTATGTTAACGTAGGGTCAGCTAAGAAGTTCGCATAAATATGAGCTTCCAGATGATTTATTCCAAGAATAGGAATATTTAAACTTTGGGAAAGACCTTTTGCAAAACAAACACCCGTTAACAGTGTTCCAGTCAATCCTGGACCCTGGGTTACACCTATACCATTTAGATCACTTAAGGAAATTTCAGCATCATCTAGTGAATTTTGTACAATGAAGTTTAACAAACGTTCATGTTCTCGAGACGCAACTTCAGGAACAACACCACCAAAATCTTTATGTACTTGTTGTGAGCTAACAATACTCGAGAGAGTATTACCGTCTTTACAAATTGCGGCAGCCGTCTCATCGCAAGACGACTCAATACCAAGTATTATCAATCCTGTTCCTTAGCAACCGCTAACTCTATATTACGTGGTGTTAAATCTCTCCAGTTTATTATCCCTGAGGGGACAATTACTTTTGGTTCATAGAATTGTCTTTTAGGAGACCATTCGGAAGTAAAATTGATAAAAACATTAATATCTAGGGGCTGTACTTGAGCAATATAATCTACTCCTCCTACAATTGTCAGTGAAACGGTGCTCGGATTTCTCCTTACAACTAAACCTGGTATATTATTTGTTATTTTTACAGGTACTTCGCTGATTATACGTTCACTAATAGCCTGAATATCCTGACTAAATTTTATACTGAGAAATGAATATTCAATGAGAACATCTTCTAATCTTTCAAGCGCAATACGAGTATTTATAGGATGGTCTACATCTGAAATAGTATCTTTCTTTGTTTGAACAAAATTTATTGACTGTACTGCCTCTTTTGCACCAGCGATTTTGACCATACTGGAATCAAAGATCGGCTTTCCAACCTTTATATAACCTGGACTTGGGTTCACCAAGACCTGGGATTGAACAGGGATATATCTGACCATATATTCATCAAGACTTATGTGGAGTGAATCTGGATACACAACTTCAATATATTGCAAATCAAAAGCGGATGGGATAGATACTTTTTGTGGGTACTTATCGTAATATTCATTTAAATAAAAATCATATTCTTCTGATATTCTATCAAGATCGATAACCAGTTTAAAATCAGGAACGAAATCTTTTAATAACAATGTTTTAAAAATGGCACGGCCACTACCTTTTAAACGAACCTTAATCGACTGAGGAATTTCTTTCTTATACGCTCTTTTTCGCTCATTGAGGTTTCTTACTTCGATTGGAACATCCATAACAGTAACATAATCATTATTACTAACTACAAACATCCAAAGGAAAATAGCTAACCCTAATGCCCCAGTGCGAGCACCGAATTGCTGGTGAGAAAGAAAAGTTATGAAATTTGATTTTTTCAAAATATCATCAACTTTTTGATATAATTAAACCGTGTTTATCCGGGTTCTATTTCTTCGCTTTTCCCTTCAGTTAGCTCATCAGGTAACTTAATTTTTTCAGATGCCGGCTTATCCTGTTTATTTAGGAACTCTGTGACATCATCTTCTTTTGAACCCGTGTTTATTTCTCCTGATAATTCTTCAATGAATACGACTACCTTCTTATCATCTGGTTTGACTTCCATAACATGGCCGGTAAGACTATCTCCTGTACTTAACTTTGTCAATACTTCCTTACGACTTTTCTTGGACCTGCCACCGAAAGGAACAATCCCTTCCACATCATCTTCAAGCTGCAAAATAATTCCTTTTTCCAAAATACGAATTATTTCTCCAGTAATTTCCTTACCCGTTTCAAATTTCTTCATTAGTTCCGGCCATGGATCATCTGTAACTTGTTTTAGACCTAGTGCAATTCGCCTTTTTTCGCGTGAAATTTCAAGAATACGAACTTCTACATTTTTATCTTTTTTCACTGTCTCTCTTGGGTGATGAACTACTTTTGTCCATGACAAATCGGAAACATGGATTAACCCTTCAATTCCTTCTTCCAATTCCACAAAGACTCCGAACTGTGTAATATTGATTACCTTACCTTTTTGTAGACTTCCAACCATAAATTTTTCTTCAATTTCATCCCATGGATCTGGTTCAAGTTGCTTTACTCCAAGACTAATTTTTCGATCATCCGTATCAATCGCTAATACTCCTGCTTTAATTTCATCACCAATAGAATATATTTCTGACGCATTTTTTATATGGCGCGTCCAAGACATTTCAGATACATGAATTAGGCCTTCTACTCCGGCTTCGAGTTCGACAAATGCACCATAATTGGTTAGGCTTACAATTTTACCATTAACATTAGAGCCAATAGGATAATTTTCTTCTACATTCTCCCAGGGATGTGGCATCAGTTGTTTTAGCCCCAAGGATACACGCTGTTTTTCTTGATCGTAATCAATTATTTTGACCGATAACGTTTCATCCAATTTTACAACTTCACTCGGATGATTCACCCTTCCCCAAGAAAGATCTGTAATATGAAGCAAACCATCGATACCCCCTAGATCTATGAATACACCAAAATCTGTAATATTTTTCACTCTGCCATCCATTATCTGACCAACTTCTATATCGGCAAGTAATTCTTCTCGCTTTTCTTTAAGACTATCTTCAATAATTACTTTATGGGAAACAACAATATTTTTACGTGCTTCATTGAGTTTTACTACACGCACCTCTATGTCCTGATCCAAATATTGATCAAAATCCTTTATGGGTCTAACATCAATTTGACTGCCAGGAAGAAATCCTTGTAAACCGTCAATATCGACAATCATCCCCCCTTTAATCCTACGTAAAATTTTACAAGTGAAAATTGTTTCTTTTTCATAAAATTCTCGAATATCTCGCCAACGACGCATAAAATCGGCTTTTTCTTTTGACAAAACTAGGTTGCCGTTTCTATCCTCAAGATACTCTAGATATACTTCAATTTTGTCACCAATTTGAGGGAGTGCATTCTGCAAAAATTCCGAGCGATCTATCAGACCTTCAGATTTAAACCCAATATCAATTAAAATATCTTTTTCATTCATTCCAATAACGCGTCCAGAGAGAACTTGGTTTTCGGATATTTCAGATATAGAACCAAGATATTGATCTTGAATATTCTCTGATACTTCAGTTTGCTTTACACTTGAATCCAAATCTGCCTTGGTTATAGTTCGGATATCCTTGAATAATGTGGGATCGAGATAATCAACTGCAGGTGGCAAATTGTCTTCTATCTCTTTTTCTTCATTTATTGTGACCACAGGTATATCCTCTGCATTTGCAGAATTATCTTTGACTTCAGCAGTATTAACTACATCCATATCTTCAACGACCAGTTCACTAGTTTCTTTTTGAGTCATTTGGTTCCTATTAGTTATTTTTTTTCAAAATATTAATAATTTTTTCCACTTGCTGATCAATGGATAACATCGATGTATCAATTTCAATCGCTTCATCCGCCTTCTGAAGCGGCGAATACGCTCTCGTTGAATCTTTTTCATCCCGCCTTTTCAAATCAGCCAAAACATCTTGGAATGACCGACTCTCGCCCATTTCATGGAGATCCTTGAATCTTCTTTCCGCACGCATATTAACATCTGCAACCATGAATATCTTGAATTCTGCATCTGGAAAAACTACAGTTCCAATATCTCGACCTTCGACAACACAATTAGTTTTTTTCCCAATATTGCGCTGTATTTCGACCATGGTTTGTCGTACATACTTCATCGCACTTACTGCACTTACGTTTTCCGTCACAGGCATTGAACGAATTTCCTGAGAGACATCCTCACCATCTAATTTTACAATAGTTTTAGATCCCTTATCATAAATGTCCAGTTCTAGTCCATCAACAACTTTGCAAACAGAATCATAATCATCCAGATCGGTGTTTGATCGCAATAACGCTAAAGTTACAGCACGATACATGGCACCTGTATCTAGGTAAGTCATTTCCAATTTCTTTGCTACCATTTTAGCAGTAGTACTTTTACCAGAAGCGGCAGGGCCATCAATAGCAACAATCATGCAATCCTCTTCTCAAATAGCCGGCGAATTTACTATTCACTTGATAGAAAACCAATGAATTGGGAAATAAATCGAAAATAAGAATAATACCTAGCTCACTATTTAGTGAACGATTGGATCTTCCTCAATTCATGGTGATCTAATGACCGGTATTGCCCTAATGGAAGATGTCCTAAGCCCAAGCCAGCATATTGAACTCTCTTTAAAGAAAATAACTTGTGATCTATTGCATGAAATAATCGTCTAATTTCACGATTTTTACCATGGTGAAGTTCCAATTTAACTAGAGTTCTTTTTTTACTTTTTCTCTGACTAATGATATTAGCTTTCCCCCATTCACCAGCACCGATAAAAATACCATTTTTTATTTTACTAATATTTTTTTGATCCAATGGTCGGTCTATTATTGCTTCATAAATCTTTGGCACGCGATGCCTGGGATGCATTAACCTATTAGCCAACTCTCCATTGTTGGTTACAAGTAATAAGCCAGTGGTATTTTTATCCAATCTGCCGATAGGAAATACCCTATTTTCTTTGGGTAATAAGTCAGCAACCGAAAGTCTATTTTTTGGATCATTCATTGTCGTAATAATTCCCATTGGTTTATTAAACATTAGAACTACCGTTTTATTATTTATTTGAATATTTTTTCCATCATATTTTACAATATCATTTTCTTTAATATCATATGCAGGGTCAGTAACTACAATATTATTGACCGTAATCGTAGCTGCTTTAATTAAGCGGTCTGATCCGCGCCGGGATGCAATCCCAGATTGAGCTAGATATTTATTTAAACGCATTAAGAATTATGTTTGTGCTGTTGCACCAGTTGCCAGATCATCTGGCGAAATATCTGGAGGTTGCTCGGATGGTTTTATTTGCAGTTCCATTAATTTCATTCTTTCTGCTGAATCTCCATCATTTAAGTCCGCTATTTCCTTTAATTTTGGTAAATCAGATATTCTATTCACACCAAAGTTTTCGAGGAATTTATCGGTTGTTGCATATAATAGAGGGCGGCCAGGCCCTTCATCACGACCTTTTATCCGAACAAGGCTTTTAGACAATAATGTCTTGATCACTCCACTACAGTCAACCCCACGAATCGACTCTACATTAAACCTACTTATCGGTTGTTTATACGCAATTATTGCCAAGGTTTCCAAAGCGGCAGTTGATAATGCTAATTTACCGCTTTTATCAAGCATACGTTTTATCCATATGTCAAATTCAGGTAATGTTGTTAACTGGAAACCACCAGCTATCATTTGAATTTTGAAGGATCGATTGGCTTTTTCATAATGACGATTAAGCTCTTTTACGGCTTCATCTAATTTCGGTGGGTCAGTTTCAAATATAAGGTTAACACGGCTTTGTGTGAGTGGTCCCGGTGAAGCAAAAAGTAGAGCTTCAACTATTTGAATCTCCTCAGATATATTCATTTTTTACGCTTCTGCACCAAGTCTTTGCATTTCCATCTCACCAAATAGGTCATTTTGAATTACAATTATCTGACGCATCCGAACTAATTCCAATACAGCTAAGAATGTTACAACAACTTCTAATTTAGTTTTTAATTTTTTGATCAAAGTAGAAAAACGAAGACGTCCATCTATGTCAAATGAGCGGGATATCAATGCTTTTTGGTCACCTAAATGCACTTGTTCTCGGTGTAACTCATATGGCTGAATAACAGGCATATTTTCCATGGCATTATTAAATAATCGCGCTATTTCATATAAGGTAACATCTTTTAAATATGTTGAAACATCTTCTTCCAAATCTGGAGAATTCATTTCAAAACCACGGGGATGATATTGCCCCCGTTCCATGGCTAATTTATCCAGATCATATGCCATCTGCTTGAATCGTTGGTATTCGAGTAGTTGTTGTATTAATTCTGCGCGTGGATCTTCCACTTCATCTTCATCGCCTAATTGTGGTTTGGGTAAAAGCATTTTCGCCTTAATTCGCATAAGGGTAGCAGCCATGAGAATAAATTCACCTGCGACATTCAAGTTCAATGTTTGCATTATTTCTAGAGTTTCCATGTATTCCGCTGTTATACGTGCTATAGGTATATCATAAACATCAATTTCATCCCGTCGGATGAAGTATAATAACAGATCCAGAGGTCCTGTGAAATTCTCTAGCTTTACATTATACATATTAGACCTTGTAATTTAACCCCGTAACTTTTCTCACTTTACTGAGAATTTCATCAGCTACTGCACTTGCTTTATTGGACCCATTTAACAGTTGTTCATAAACATAATCCATATGACCTGATAAGTATTCTCTTTTTTCCCTAAACGGACGAAAATACTCTAGTATTGTTTCAAAAAGTTCCTTTTTTACATCTCCGTACTGCAGACCGGGGCTAAGAAATTTTCCTTTTAAATCTTTTTTACCTTTTTCATCTAAAAATAATACGAACAGTTGGAATAAAGGTGATTTAATATCTTTTGGTTCAGCGACTGGTGTAGAATCAGTTACGATTGACATAATCTGTTTACGAATGAATTTTTCATCACCAAAAATTGGAATTGTGTTATTATAGGATTTACTCATTTTTTGCCCATCGATTCCAGGAACGAGTTGCGTTTCCTGCTCAATATCTGGCTCAGGGACCACCAAAGTCTCACCATAGGTATTGTTAAATTTTATGGCAATATCCCTGGCTATTTCCAAATGTTGTTTTTGATCTTTGCCAACTGGCACAATATTGCCTCCAAAACACAAAATATCTGACGCCATAAGTATTGGATAACTGAATAATCCCATATTAGGCGTGATTCCTTTGGAAATTTTGTCCTTATACGAGGTCGAACGTTCAATAAGACCAACATTGGTTACATTGGAAATGATCCAAGTGAATTCGGTCACCTGTGAAACATCTCCCTGAATCCAAAATGTAGATTTTTCAGGATCCAGGCCTAGTGCAATAAAATCAAGAGCAGCATTAATTGTATTTTTCTCAAGAATACTTGGATCCTGAATTGTGGTCATGGCATGATAATTCACAATAAATGAAAAAAGATCATTTTCTTTTTGATAGCGGATCATGCGGCTCATCATGCCGAAGTAATTTCCCAGGTGTAAAGATCCTGATGGCTGAATACCGCTAAGCACACGTTTCAACGTTTATACACCTAAAATGCTTCCAAAAATAGGTAGGGCTTCCACGAAGATTGTGATTCCTGAATGAAGTGCTGAAAATAATGTATTCTGTTTGGTTTCTGAGGATGTTTTAATAAAGGCATATTGGCTTCTTCGGGAGTTCTGTTCCCTTTTTTTCTATTACATTTTTGACACGCAGTTACCAAATTATCCCACGACTCGCTCCCACCGCGTTCTTTTGGTATGATATGATCTATTGTCAGAGGGTTAGATTTATTCGCACAATACTGGCACTGTTGTTTGTCGCGCAGGAGAATATTTTTTCTGCTCAAAACCACATTCATACTATTGTAGTTAATATAATTTTTCAATTTAACAATGCTCGGTAAGGGTAAAATCCTACTCGGGGAATGAATAAGGTCGGTATATGTTTCGATAACGTCCACTTTATCCAGAAAAAATAAACAGATGGCACGTTTTGATGTAGTTATTGTCATGGGGGCATAACTTGAATTCAGAACTAGAACTGCACGATTTAATATTGGTCCATTTTTAGATGGATAATTCTTCATATTCCCAAAATTGGTTCCATTGATATTGAGCAAGCATACTTATTTTTCAATTCGCTGTTAAAATTTGGTGCGCTAGAGTCAAAACTCTCTTCTTTAACCCAGCCCTGCGCATGTAGAAAATATCCATTTTTCTCAGCAAGCGCAACGTGAGTAATCTTACCACTATTCTTAAAAAAATGTAAGTCACCTTGCTTTGCCTGTTCCATAGTTATTGTAGATTCCTTAAAATGATCCGCCTGTTGGTGTGCGTCCCTTGGTAATTCAATATTAAATGTTTTGTATATTGTTTGAATGTACCCAGAGCAATCAAATCCATGGGGAGATTTTCCTCCCCATAAATAAGGTACTCCCATGAATGATCGCGCTAGGCGTATTATACTCTTACGTGTTGGCTGCTCTGTCATGCGGCCTAAAAGAGTACTTGTCCAACCTTTTTCACCACCTGGTAACGTGACACTAAAACCACCGTTCATTGGTTTTCCGTTCAAAATATTTCCAAAAGTGAGATCCCTAATTACCGTCTTTCCACTTTCTTTAGTCACAACGCCATCCATTTCAAAGACAGTGAGATTGGCATCGTAAGTTTTATCAGTTATAATACCTTGATGTTTGTGTATCCAACCGCTATAACCATCCCACTGATTAACATTAAACCAATCACCCTTCGAATCCATAATTACGCAAGATTCGCCTAATAATCCTTGAGTTACTACTGCTGATTTAAAATCTGGATCACTATAAATATTTACCACTGATGCATTTACATTAAAATACTTTTGTTTCATTTACTATTTCCTATCATGAAAACATGGACGAATTTATTCTACCGTGTTTCTATATAACAAGGGCTTCCGTATTAAA
>CAYYXU010000062.1:0-9390 GCA_964475645.1 uncultured bacterium
GTAGCCCGTACGAGAATCGAACTCGTGTTACCGCCTTGAGAGGGCGGCGTCCTAACCCCTAGACGAACGGGCCGTTTGTACACCCGGAAGGACTCGAACCCTCAACCTTCTGGTCCGTAGCCAGACGCTCTATCCAATTGAGCTACGGGTGCATATTTTTGCTGGGGTGCAGGGACTCGAACCCCGACTGCCAGGGCCAGAACCTGGTGTCCTACCTTTAGACGACACCCCAATAACCCTGTTGAAAATTATTTCCCCAACGGGGGGCAAATTTACTGCCGGTAGGTTGTCTCTCCAACCGTACTTTTCAGGATATAGTAAGGCAAATGCTACTTTAATAGAAATGCTTTTTGGGAATAGCGATGCAGTGGTGTTTCTACCTGGATAATGTATACACCGGAAGAAAATTCTGAACCATCCCATTTCACGGTATGATGTCCAGGTCGCAGGGCGCGATCTTCTAGTAAAATATCCACTAATTGACCCGTAATATTGTATACTGCGACACGTGTATAGATCTCAAAAGGTACGGAGAAAGGAATCGTAACCGTCGGGTTGAATGGGTTGGGATAGATACTGGAAAAGTTCACCTGATTCGATAATTCCAGTTTTTCCGCAACCGGCTGTCTGTAGGTTATAGCTGTATTAATGGTTTGGCCAATATTATTGCAAACTACAACATTTTTAGGCTCTCCGGATAAACTGCCCGGCAATGTGAAAGACACTTCTTTAACTGGATGATTACCAGAGAGATCTATCGCCAATATGCGAGTCATATCCTTTAATTGACGCGTTTCAACCAGCCAACCCGTTGGCAATGCCAATTGGTCCAAATCTTTTTCATGGAAATTATTTAATGGGACATCCACTTGAAAGCCACTGATAAGATCATCGCTGTTGAAGGTCATGGTTGACATATCAGGCTGATCAGTAATGGTTAGGGTTCCCGAGCCTGCCGCTAGGCGTCCGCCGCCATCTGTATACCCTATCACCTGCATTAATAAGACAATGACATCATTTAAATTTAAAATAGAATCCTGGTTGATATCTGCAGACTCGATGCTACATCCAGTATAATTATCATCATTATAATCACCACCAAGAATGCGATCTAAAAGGAAAAGCACATCATAGATATTAATGATCGGCAAATCACCAGCTAGGTCCCCATTGAGATTTCCAACTACGTAAACATTGGCATTATCACAGGCATCGCAGGCATTGCCTTTACCATCTCCATCCACATCATTCTGATCAGGATTGTACGTTTCCATACAATTATCATCATTATTGACTACACCATCTTCATCAATATCAGTATTCATTTCACTAACCCTGGACCACTCGGCCTGCAGCACATCCTTGGATGTATAATTCTGTACAAAAGCAATCACGTTCAGATCCGATATATCCCAGGTAATATTAGGATTTGTATTGGGCCAGGGTGTTGGCATAGACCAGTTGAATTCTTGTGTGACATCATTCGAACCATCCATGTCAAGGCTCTGACCGGTAGAACTAGTCAAAAACTCAATAAATACGTTTTCGAAATTATCATAGGCAGTAGGGCTATTGTAATAAACGGAATCAATGCTTGTACATACAAATAATCGCAAATCTGTGGAAGACAGATTAGTTTCACTAGATACAGTCACCGATACCTGTAAACCATCATCGATCATACCGCCATTTAAGGTAATGGATATCGGTGTTGGGTCACCAATACTTGAAAGACCAGTACTGCGCCAGGTAGAAGCCGAGCTTCCGGCAGATGAACCATTACCAAATCCGGCGGGGATGCCGTTTACACCATAATAGTTTCTTCGCTCATTTTGTTCAGTGGTATTAGCTAGATAAAATGGATCGGTGCTTGATGGCCAACTCATGCTGTATTTAACCCGCGCCCAATTGGCTGCATTTTCATCACCAACATACTGCGAGTTGGACGGAACAAAATAACCATCAAAGGCCGCATCCTGCGGCCCACAACCTGGTCAGGTCTCATTCGTCATGATCTCTGTCAGTGCTTTCTTATCAGCACCAAAGATACAAGACGAAACAATCAACCCGAAAAGTATAAATTTCTTCATATACTACGTATACATTTACTCAGAGCTATTAAATGTACGATGTATGGATATTAAAAGACAGTTGTTAGGCCAACCTTGAATCCATCATCAAATGGTTCAATTATACGACAAACACCGTTAGTACAAAGCAACCCTCCCTTAAGCGAACCATACATTAATGACATTCTCATTGATGTCGTAAGATGATAAACGAATTCCACATTAATCCAGTTCTTTCCCTGGTCAACACCTAGCAGTTTTTCCAGTGGATTCACGATTGATTCTTTATCCCCAAATGTTTCTTTGATCGAGGTTTTATCCGTAGTAAAAGTCACAGACCATTTTGGTGATTTACCAATACTCAAACTAATAAACGAATTTTTTTCATTTTCGACACGGTTGCCTTCATCGTCAAGGAAAATACTCATCAAGCTGTCAGCAACTACTTGATTATTTAGTTCATTATAACTCCAGTACCCTTTTTTTAGCCACTGCAGTTCCATTTTGGCATCTATACTCCAACCATTACCAAAAACATAGCTAAGGTTTAGCGGAAATGTTTTAGCTGACGCAATGCTGTAAGTCAAGATTTGACTAGTATCCGTAACTGTATTTTGTAACAAATCAACAATATCCTCACTGGCCGCATAGCCGAGCTTCAAATACAGGTTGTTTTGCAGCAGATTAAAGGTTAATTCAGCGTAAAAATCCTTGTAGGGCATTGCTGCCGGTTCAAATGAAGGAAAATAGGATAATTGTTTCTGTTGCCGCCAAGTATAATCTTCATTCATTACCCAGGAATGGGTTCGATTTGATTGGGCATAGATCGCCAGAAATTCAATGTTATCCGTTAATGAACCCATGGCTTCAGCCTTTAAGCCAACCTCATTATTAAAATCAGTCTGGTGAGATATGCGATTCATAAGAACATTTTCATGAATATACATTGCTATTGGTGGGTTCTGATATGGTTGGTAATAACCATAATTATCTACCACATTCCAGCGGTCAAATGGATCAAAGTCACCGAAATGATAGTTTATATATTCTAGATTTAAGCTGAATAGCTTAAAGTAAAAGTTTAAGTTGCTATAAAGGCCCCTGCCATTCTTGTGGGGATCCCACTCGTTTTCAGAAAATGTAAAGGATCGATTCATGATGTATTCTGCATAAAAATCAAATGATGGCTGTGTAACACTGTAACTAATGCTACTAAGCTGATTCTTTATATCCAGGGTATCAACTGGAAATGTATTTACCGGATGCTGCTCGCGAGATTGCAAAAATGAAACACCAAAATCATGGTTACCAATCAACTTATTAATGGTCAAACCATAGAGGTTATAGGGCAAATGATAATTATGGGTACGGGTATTGTAATCTAGGGCATAAATGGTGCTCTGGCTAATATCGGCCCGTCCAGTAATCCATTGCCCAGTAAACGAATCAGACATATAACTCAAACTAAGGCCACGAATCCCTGTATCTCTATCGATTGGCTGGTCATCAACTGAATTAAGCACCAAGCCCCGGCCCCATATTTCGTATAGATCACCCAGTTTCAACGTAACCGGACCATTTTCATATTCCAGGCGTAGTTTGCGTACACCATTTACCCTGCGGCCAAGTTCTGGTGGGTCGCTAAATTCCAGTTGGAACCAGTTGGTAAAGGCACCATACTGGAGGTTCGTATTAATTAGCGTTTCATTGTAATAAAAACCGTTGGAACTTTCTCCGATCCGGGTCTCCGTATTCCCTGTAAATGACACTTGAGCCGAGACAATCGCAATAGCCCAAAGTAAAAAAGCATATTTCCTCATTCACCTACCTTTTCCTGATCCAGTTCCAGTACAGTGCGTATCTGTGCTTCGATCTCTTTTTCATCGCCAGGTATGAAACCTTGGTGATACCAGGATACTTTCCGGTCCTTATTGAGTATAAGTACTGTTGGCATGAGCAGGGCATTCATTTTTCTCGCAATTTCCTGATTTGGGTCGAGCCCCACCATGAAAGTATGCTTTTTGGCACGAATATAGCTTTTGACCTTGGACATGCTTTTAGGTGAATCAGTGCTTATGGCTAGTACCCGGAAACCTTCTTCATAGTATTTCTGATGAAACTCGTCTAGAAATATCATCTCTTTTTTGCAAGGGGCACACCATGTAGCCCAAAAATTTACAAGCAACGGCCCTTCTTCCAAAAGCCCTGACAAGCGTACTTGTTTTCCATCCAGCATTTTCACAGAGAGATCAGGCAATATAATATCCCGTTTCTCATCAGCATACACTGCAGAAAAAATCACTGTAATAATAACAATACGTTTGAATAATTGCATTAAATAGCCTTTAAAAAAGAGGTTTAAGGGATAATATATAATCTTTACGGTTGAGTCGAAAGAAATACTCAATGAAAATATTATTGAGCTAATGGGTAATTTTACAGCGTGCTTTTCAGGATGAAATTATAAATGGGGAAATATGATCGCACCAAGTTCTGCTTCAGGAACGAATTTCAAGCTTACCCGACTGATGCGATCTACCTCTTCGATTGACATTTGCAACGAATAATGCGCTTTGATTTCCACGTCCTCCAAAGCAACCTGCAGTGACCAGCCCCCCATCGTAAAATCTACTAGAGGTGAAAACTGATGCAGTGGTATAAAATGAATTTTATTTGAACTCATATCGTACCAGCGAGATTCAGGTGTATCAAGAATAATTGCCATGATGATACCGTCTTTATCAAGGAAACGAATTACTGGTACTGATCGATAGTTTCCCAGTGAGATGTTTTTAGTCAATTCCGGTGAAAAATTGAAATTTTCCCGGTCAAAATGAACGATCGTCAAGGATCCATCCTGTTTCAGCCCCGTGTACGGCAATGAGGTCAGCATATCATTAATGATATCACCCTTGATACCATAATCAACGCGCATATTTACAGTGATCATTTTATCATCTTCATCTTCATCATATACATAGGTCGGCTTGTAAATAAAAACATCATAGGGTTTGTCCATTAAATTGGCTAACACCTGGTCCAGTAGAACAGTATTGGTCACATTCTCTGGCAAAGGTTCATTGAAAGGTCTATTGTTAATATCTACCACCCATTCGTCTTCCGCACCACGGTCTTTTGCAGGCGCTTCTTTTGGTTTTCCTCGGGCACCTATTACAAAATCCATCGATTGTTCCAATTCAATAAGAGCATCATCGATGGATGACGTAATCACTGCACCACGTTCGCCAAATGTTCTTGGAATGGCCGTTGCCTGCGGTGTAGTAAAATCAGGATATATTTTTTTTGTAGTTTTTTTCTCTGGCAGGTATGGCATACACACAGTTTTTACTACATCGGCTAGTTCATTATTCAATTGCGGTATATTATTGTAACTGCCGATTACCTCCCGCTGGTCCAATTCTTCCCAATTGGCTATGTCAATAAATTGCATATCAATAGATATTTCATCCATCTTGCGGGAATATTGACCCAGCACCAGGATATTCCGTGAGTCTCGTGGCTGTTTTAACAGTAATCCTCGGTTATTCATGATATTTTCCAGATCACTCCGGTTACGAAGAAATAGACCTTCTATGGCGGTCATTTCCTTGGTTAACATATCCGTGAATCCCGTACCAAGCCAAGCAATAACCTGTTCGTTATTATTATTATCAAAGGGCAGTAAATAAAGGTATAATTTTGGTGCTGCTACAAGGTAATTAGCCGAGACAACCATAATACAGAGACTGTACAACGGTCTTTTCGCGAGGTTCATGGTATGTAAATTAGTTGTAAATGAATTAGTATATCCAGCGCAAAATTGCTGTTCTGTTTATCATTTTATCCCAATCTTGGCCCATTGATCCCTTAATGGCACAGTTCTGTTGAAGACCAAGCTTTCACTTGTGGTATCTGGATCCACGCAGAAATAACCCAGTCTTTCAAATTGTACTGTTTTACCTATAGGAACATCTCCCAAAGAGCGCTCCAACATGCAATCGAATAAAACTTCCAAGGAAAGTGGATTCATGGCTTCGAGAAAATTATCTTCTGAGTCTGGATCAGGCACAGAAAAAAGACGATCATATAAATGCACTTTGGCCTGCACTGCGTCCTGGGCATGAACCCAATGCAAAGTGGCTTTTACCCTTCTGCCATCTGGTGCGTTACCACCTTTCGTCTCAGGATCGTAGGTACAATGCAGTTCCACAGGATTGCCTTGGTCATCTTTGAGCACTTTTTCACAGGTTATAAAATATGCATAGCGCAGACGCACTTCCCTGCCTGGAGCAAGGCGAAAGAATTTTTTAGGAGGGTCCTCCATAAAATCATTTTGTTCAATATAAAGTTCCCGCCCGAAACTGACTTCCCGCTCCCCTGCATTTGGATCTTCCGGGTTATTAACTGCTACTAGTGTTTCTGTGGTTTCTACCGGGTAATTTGTAATTACAACTCTCAAGGGATGTAAAACGCCCATACGCCGCTGAGCAGTTTTATTAAGATCCTGCCTTAGGTGATATTCCAACTTAGCCAATTCCATGACATTGTCTCTCTTGGCCACCCCTACATCTGCCATGAATTTTCGGATCGCAGCAGCAGTATATCCGCGCCGACGCATACCAGATATTGTCGGCATTCGTGGATCATCCCAACCGGATACATGATCCTCATCAACGAGTTGTTTTAGTTTTCTTTTTGACATAACAGTGTAATCCAAACTTAAGCGGGCAAATTCAATTTGTTGGGGATGATAAACACCCAATTTTTCTAGGTACCAATCATATAATGGGCGATGATCCTCAAACTCGATCGAACAGAGGGAATGAGTTACAGACTCAATGGAATCTTCTAGGCCATGTGCCCAGTCGTATGTTGGGTATACACACCACTTATCTCCCGTTCGGTGGTGGCTGGCATGGATAATACGGTACATAACCGGATCACGCATATTCATATTTGGATGGGCCATATCAATCTTTGCCCGTAATGTCCGTTCCCCATTGGAAAATTCGCCAGCGGTCATACGGGCAAACAAGTCAAGGTTTTCTGCTACACTTCTTTTTCGGTAAGGACTATCCTTACCCGGATCAGTCAGGGTTCCTTTTGTCGCTCTGATTTCATCGCTGGTGAGATCACAGACAAATGCATCTCCCTGTTCGACCAATTGGAGGGCCAACCCATGCATTTGCTCAAAATAGTCGGAAGCAAAGCATAACCGGTCTTCCCAATCGTACCCAAGCCAGGCTACGTCATCCTGGATAGCATTGACATATTCTTCTTCCTCAGCCACAGGATTAGTATCATCAAATCGCAAGTTGCACTTACCGCCATATTCTTCTGCAATATTGAAGTTCAAACAAATTGCCTTAGCGTGACCAATATGTAAGTACCCATTTGGTTCTGGTGGAAATCTAGTATGGACCCGTTGGTCAAATTTGCCAGTTATATTATCGTCATCAATAATTCGTTGAATGAAGTGACGCTGTTTTTCAGTCATTGGTCAGCGGGAATATAGTTAATGCTTTACGTAATCGACGGATACAAGTCATTTTACCCAATAATTCCAACAATTCGAACAAACCCAGGCCCTCTGATTGCCCAGATACAGCCAAACGTACTGGATGGATTAGTTTGGCTGCTGACACAGCCATGTCTTCTGCAGTAGCGCGCAATGCTATTTCTAGGTCAGCAGCAGACCAATTGGTAATATTCTCGAGGCGCTGAATGTACTCTTCGACCAATTTATTCAATGATCTTTCCTTCCAGCGCTTGGCAGCTGCGTTATGATCAAATGTCACAGGGTCGGAAAAGAAATAGCCGGTTATATCTTTGAGTTCATTTAATGTCTTGGCCCGAATCTTCATCAATTTCAGTACATTATGTATATACTCATCCTTGGCATGGCGCTGCCAGTTAGGCTCTTCACTACGAATTGACTGTAACAACTCATCTTCAGAAACTCTGGCTAAATGCTGACCAGCAATCCAGTGTAGCTTTTTTTCATCGTAAACAGCGCCTTTTTTCTGCACTTTACTAATGTCAAACTGGTCAACCATTTCTTCACGGGTAAATAATTCCTGTTCTGTTCCTGGATTCCAACCCAACATCACCAGGTAATTCAATAGTACCTCTGCTGAAAACCCTGCGTTCCGAAACTCCTGTATTCCTGCTGCACCATGGCGCTTGCTCAAGCGCTTTTTATCTGCACCAAGGATCATTGGCAAATGTGCAAATTCAGGGGCAGGATAACCCAGCGCTTCATAAATAAGTAATTGTTTTGGTGTATTGGATATATGATCCTCCCCACGGATTACATGGCTTATCCCCATATCATAGTCATCCACTACCACCGTAAAATTATATGTTGGGGTACCATCAGAACGAGCAATAATAAAATCATCAATTTCTTCATTATTTACAGTGATAGCCCCATAAATATGATCCTTGAAATGGGTCTTTCCAGGTGAAATCTTCAACCGGATAGTAAAAGATTGGCCCGCGTTCAACATCCGTTTTTGATCCTGCAATGGAATGTCCCTGTATGTTTTTGGAACACGAAAATCGCCCCCTTTATTTTGGGCTTCCTTGCGAGCTTGGTCCAGTTCTTCTTTGGTAAGAAAACAACGATAGGCTATCTCGCTATCCAGCAATTTCTGGATAGCGATTTTGTAATTATTAGTCCGTTCGGATTGGAATAATAATGGTTCAGACCACTGCAGGCCTAACCAGTTTAAGGAATTAATTATCTGACCCGTGTATTCTTCCTTGGATCGATCACGATCAGTATCCTCAATGCGCAGAAAAAACTCACCTCCATGATGTTGGGCGTATAACCAATTAAATAGTGCCGTACGGGCACCACCTAAATGTAATTGTCCAGTTGGACTTGGCGCGAAACGTACACGGATAGGCGACTTGTTCATCAGGTCAATTTACAAAATAGGAAATTGCGGAGGGGGAGGGATTTGAACCCCCGGACCTTTGCAGGTCAACGGTTTTCAAGACCGCCGCATTAAGCCGCTCTGCCACCCCTCCGAAAATCAAGGCCTGCGAAGAGAGAGGGATTCGAACACTCGATACGGAAAAACCGCATACACGCTTTCCAAGAGTGACTCTCTCCGAGGATAAAACACCGCGGAAATTAGTATTAGTAGTACTATAGTAGTACATTTTTAAGTTTTGGTACTGATTAAAGTTTAGGATTTAATAAAAAATCTAGCCGCTAATGGGCGGGGCTTGATGTTTAGGCAAAGATTTGACTCTATATTATAAGGATATTATCCACCGCATATTTCATCATAGCTTGCTTGCATTTCGTCCA
>CAYYXU010000063.1:0-9384 GCA_964475645.1 uncultured bacterium
CCCCGGACTATCAATAAATGCCGATTACGGCTATATGGCTGCAGCTTAATTAGCTCTGCCCGCCCTGGGTTGAATTTGTCTATGGTTTGATCTAAGGGCGTCATAAACATGGACTGGTCCCTGCGATTGCTTACAGCAAAGGGATAAGAAACTTAGTAAGCTGGTTGGCAGACTCAGCGTTATCTGGTGAGATTGTCAATAAGATAAAATCAGATAACTAAGCGTGTAGACGTTTTATTTGCATCTGCTTCGGACGGGAGTTCGAATCTCCCCGCCTCCACAAGAATTTTTACATGCGTTCAGGAGCTCTTATACCAAGGACTCCCAATCCATTATTCAATACTATTTTTACAGCAGCGATAAGGTTAAGTCGAGCTGTGGAAATATCGTTATCATCTGTAATAACTCGGCACTTGGCATAGAACTTGTGAAACTCAGCTGACATATGATTTAAGTAATTTGCAATACCGTGCGGTTCCAGTTTTTTCAGTGCTATAGCCATAACTTCTGGAAATTCAACTAGGAATTTTATTAAAGATATAGCCGAATCGTCTGATAGAAGAGTACGATCGAATTCACCTGTAACTACAAGACCTTTTTCTGCCCCATTTTTAATAATGTTGCAGATCCGAGCATGTGCATACTGAAGGTAATATACAGGGTTGTTTTCTGACTGGTCTGTTGCCAGATCAAGATCGAAATTCAAGTGACTGTTCATACTGCGCATAATAAAAAAGTAGCGTACTACATCACTACCCACTTGGTTAATCAATTCTTCTAATGTGACAAAGGTGGCTTTCCGCGTCGACATTTTTACTTTTTCGCCGCTTTTGAGTAATGTAACAAACTGATGTATCAATACTCTGATCGATGCAATTTCGATACCCAATGCATCCAGGGCCGCTAAAACATCAGGGTATGTGTCCGCATGATCAGCTCCAAAGATATCAATGATCAGGTCAAAATTTCGATTGAGTTTTTCACGATGATAAGCTGTATCTGGTAACCTATAGGTTGGTTCGCCACTGCTTTTATAATACACGCGATCTTTTTCTAACCCTAAAATTGTTCCCTTGAGCCATGTTGCTCCATCCGATTCGTATATAAGGTCCTTATTGCGCAGATCTTCTACCAGTGCATCAATGGCACCTGTAGTGTAATAAGTTTGTTCATTGGAAAATACATCATGGTTAATACCTATAGTTTTGAGAGTTTTTTTAATATCTGCAAATATCAATTCTTCTGCATAGTTACGAAATATTTTATCATCTGGTGATAAACCGTCTCCATGCTGATCAAGTATCTCTTTGGCAATGGTTTTAATATATTCACCCTCATAACCATCTTCCGGGAAGTCACTTTCTTGACCAATTTGATCAAGGTAGCGTGCAGCAACTGATTGGCCCAATATCCGCATTTGTCGGCCTGCATCATTATAATAATATTCGCGAGTTACTTCGTAGCGATGCCATTCTAAAATATTAGCGACCGTATCACCCAGCACTGCTTGCCGTCCATGACCAACTGTGAGCGGTCCCGTTGGATTAGCGCTAACAAATTCTACATTCGCGTTTTTTCCTTTTCCAGTATCTGTCCTGCCGTATGCATCTGCCATCGCAAGGATGCGGGTAACAGTTTTCTGGTAAAATGATTTTGATACTCGAAAGTTGAGGAACCCCGGTGGTGTGACTGAATTTTCAGAAATAATTTTTTTATCAATTTTCAATTCTGACTGTATCAACTCTGCAATTTCCAAAGGATTTTTCCGCTGTGTTTTTGCCAGAGCCATGGCGATATTTGATGAAAAATCACCAAAGTCAGGATTTGCACATTTTTCGACGATAACATTTTCTTTGATTTCTAACCTTACCAAACTAGCATCTATGACTTGGCTAATATATTTTTTGATTTCAATCACTGTATTCTGTTAGCTGCGCATCTGCCCACAGCCTTTCCAACTGATAATATTCACGTTCACTAGATTTAAAAATATGTACCACGACATCCACATAATCTAGCAATACCCAATTAAGTTGTTCATAACCTTCGATCCGCCATGGTTTACTACCTGTTCCTTTGCGAATACCATCGGTTATGGCTTTCACTTGGATATCCGTGGCCGCGGAACAAATGACAAAATGGTCTGTTATGCTCGTCAATTCTGCAACGTGGATTACCAGTGTATTTTCAGCTTTTTTATCCAGAGCGAGATGAGCGATTGATTCAGCGAGCTTCCCTGAATCGGAGGAATTTAATTTAATAGAAGACAGAGGTTTTGATCAGTTATCTATATATTTTTGTATAGATTTTATCGAACTAAAATCCTTGCCAAGGATTAAGGTTAAGTCTACGCTTAGGCTTTCATCTGGCTGGTGAATCACGCGTGGGTCTTGTGCAGGATCTAGCCCCAGCGTTTTTGCAACGTAATTTAGATCTTCCAGGTTTTCATTTCTTAGAATCAACATGGTTTGTGTATAGTTGAAGTTGTCAGCATTTTCTGAACGTACTACATCCACTTTATTATCCCGCAATAAATCTGATACTTTTGAAGCCAGCCCTGCAATTCCACAGCCATTCAGGATCTCTACTTCGATATCCATAACTGGTTTTTGTTCATAGATTTCAACGGCTAGCCTTGGCTGGTCGGGAAGGGCAGGAAAGGTAACTTCAATAGGTACACCGTGGTGTGTCTGCCGTGTGGTAAAGGAGAAAATAAATGCTACCAAAAGCAAAGATAAAACAACGATAGCTGAATTTATTAATGACCCCTGTAAATCTTTTTGGCCACCCCTTTTCGATCTTTTCTTTTTACTAAATAAAGCGGATTTTTTCCGAGGCATCTACAGCGGTAATTTAATTTGGAGTTAAACCTAATAACATCAGGGATAGGAATAAATTAAGGAGCCCGTTCCTTATAATAATTACTGTAAAACGGATGATATTCCAATCTGTGATGGTTATAGCGATTATAGTAAGGACGATTACTCATTTTGAATTCAATAAGTGTATTTTCCGATGGCCGATACTGGAGGTTTGCATCATACAAAAATTGGGTATTGTTCAGGCCATAATTACCAGGCCCCATCATACCTGTCGGCTGAACTAGACTGAACCTTGTACCTAGGTGCAGATTATGATTCAATTCATAAGTCATGATATTAGTATAAGCAGCAACATTCATAGCTTGGCCGCCTAGAGACATTGTAGACATGGAAAAACTATGATGCATATCGAAGCGGGTGGGGTCCAGCAAGGGAACGGTTGTTGATAAATTATTACCGGTAATCATTGCTCCCACATTTTGTTTTGGTACCTGAGATTTAAGCTGGCCCCAGAGACCACCGCATAGAATGGAAAAAATAATGATATAGGTATATAGAATTCTCATTTTAATAATAAATTTGTTAATTGCCCTTTCTTATAGACAGTCGAAATTTCGGTTGAATCAGTGATAACTTGCAATGTTGCAATTTGTTTAGTTTAGGTTATACGTTTCATGAATAAGAAGCTAATTTACATAAGGTTCGATAATGCCCCCACCCAGGCAAATTTCACCATCGTATAAAACTACAGACTGACCAGGCGCCGCCGCAAAAACTGGTTCATCAAAATAAATTATAGCTGAATCACCATTCACCGGTTCAATCCTGCATATCTTATCTTTTTGTCGGTAACGTATTTTTGCCGCTAGTTGTTTCCCCTCATCAGGTGCTGCCCCGGATATCCAGTGTAATTGGCTTGCGGTAATGATATTACTATAAAGTAGGGGATGATCATTGCCCTGGCATACTATAATAATATTTTTATCCATAACTTTTTCGATAACGTACCATGGTAAATTAGATTTTCCATGGCCACCACCAATTCCTAAACCTTTTCTTTGACCTATAGTGTAATACATGAGGCCGTTATGAGTTCCCACTTTTTTCCCCTCATTTGAAACGATATCACCTGGTTGTTCTGGCAGATACCGTTCGATAAACTGCCGAAAATTACGTTCGCCAATGAAACAAATACCGGTACTATCCTTTTTCTCAGCTATGGGAAGTCCAGCTTTTTTGGCGAGTTTTCGCACTTCTTGTTTTTTTATTTTCCCGATTGGGAATGTACTTTTAGACAATGGTTTTTTTGATAGCATATACAAGAAGTAACTCTGATCTTTACTGCGGTCAATACCTTTCAATAGTTGAAACCCTGAAGGGGTCTCCTTAACATTCGCATAATGACCTGTTGCAATTTTACTTACGCCTAGCTGAAGAGCATAATCCAGAAATGCTTTAAATTTTATTTCACGGTTGCATAATACATCCGGATTGGGAGTCCTACCTGATTTATACTCTTCGAGGAAATGTGCAAAAACCTTATCCCAGTATTCATTTGAAAAATTAACACTATGAAGTGGTAAGCCCAGAATCTCACATACCTCTAATGCGTCATTGTAATCATTAGCAGATGAACAAATTTCGCTATCATCATCTTCCCAGTTTTTCATGAAAATGCATTCAACATCATAACCCTGCTCTTGCAGTAGAAAGGCAGCGACGGAACTGTCAACACCACCGCTTAAACCAACGACTATTTTTTCACTCATTGGGCATTTCTACGTATAGTGGCAATTGCGCGAGCCATGGTTTCTACAAGCTGGTCAACTTCCAAGCTGGTGTTATCACGCCCAGCGCTGATTCGGATAGTCTCAAGATTCTGTTCATCATTAATACCCATCGCCTTTAATACTGGCGATGGACTGATAGTTCCAGCAGAACAAGCTGAGCCACTGGAAACAGCAATATCCTCATTATCCAAGTGGATCAACAGCAAATCACTGGCAATCCCGGGGATTGTAAGATTGATTAATCCCGGCAGATGGTTATCCTCAAAACCATTATATATTATGTTTGAATTCTTCTCGCTGAACTTTTTTTTAAATTGGATCTCAAGTGCAGTCAAGGCGTGACCTACATCGCTTAAGTTTTTGGTGACTATCTCAGCTGCACAGCCTAAACCTGCAATTCCACCTACATTTTCTGTACCTGCTCGGAGACTTTTTTCCTGACTGCCACCAACAATAAGAGGCTTCATTGCAATTCCCTCTTTAATGTACAGGGCTCCAACACCTTTTGGTCCATAGAACTTGTGTGCGGAAAAACTCATCATATCCACACCTAATTTCTGTACATCAATAGGTAATTTCCCCAATACTTGGACACCATCAGAGTGTAACAGGACATCGTGTCTTTTCGCAATCGTGGCAATATCTTGTAAAGGCTCGACTGTACCAACTTCGTTATTAGCCATCATTATAGTTATCAGTCCTGTATCATCCTTAATTGCTGAATCAATGTCTTCCGGATTTACACAGCCATATTTATTAACTGGGACTACGGTATGCGTTATGGACAGGTGTTCCAATTGTTGCAACACAGTTAGAATTGCAGGATGTTCAATTGAACTGGTAATGACATGTTTTCTGTCCCTGTAGATCATGTTCCAAAGGACTAGGTTATTCGCTTCACTTCCGCCACCTGTAAAAATGATTTCTTTGGGATCGCAGTTTATGGCATTGGCGATCTGCTTTCTAGCTGTTTCTACTACGTATTTTGCTTTTCTACCGGCTGCGTGTACACTTGATGGATTACCATAAATATCCTGATTTAATTCATTTATCAATGATTGTACATCAGGATGGATAGGTGTTGTAGCACTATGGTCGAAATAAAGCATGAAATTTGATTAATTATATTAAAATAATTTATTTTACTATAGCGGTAGATTTATATATCATTATTTATAGAGGCATAGCGAACAGTATTCTGCAGATTGGAATAAAATGGCGGCTGCCGTTCTTCCAGCAATTTAACTGTTGCCTCTAAGTCATAATCATACCTGATAACATCCCATTCCACTGAATTGCCTACAGTAAGAAATGCAACCGCACCTTTCGGTGTTTCATCAAATGGCAAACCAGTTGCTCCTTGACAGTAAATGGTTAGATCTTCTTCTGTTTCGTGCCTTGGCGTATGTATGTGACCATGTACAAAAATAAATTTTTCTATATCAGGGTATGAATTTTTAACGTGATCCCTCCAGTTCATAATCTCCGGTATGGATGGTGGCTGGTCGTCTCGTTGGTACCAAGCATGGGTAAATTCTACCAATATATTGCCAATAATTTCCCTATGAGCCACGTGCATTTCTAGTGCAAAATCTACTCCTTCTTGTCCGAGCTGTTCGGCTGTCCATTCTTCATTGGCAACAATCGATTGACAGATCGGATCATAGGGGTCCATGCCTTCAAGGGACGGTTGTTCTTGCTCCCAGAGTTTTTCAATAAGGTAACGATCATGATTACCGCGAATAAATATGCAATTATCCAGACCCTTCAGAGTGCTTAGTGTCTCCTTAGGGGAAGGGCCTAAAGCAAAACAATCTCCTAAGCAGACCAGTTGATCCACACCCTTTCTTTCCTTTATGATAGAGATGCCTTGTTCCAATGCAGCTAGGTTGGAATGTATATCTGTTAGGATAGCAAACGTTTTAGTACCCATAAGCGCAAAATATACTGCTATGGTATTCCTTTTAGCAAGATAATATGGTTTTGCTCATCATATTGAAATCTCTTAAAATAGGAGCTTATATGTCAGGTAAACCTATACTTATTGTTGGTTCCATTGGTTTAGACACTATCGAAACTGTTTCTGATCGACGGGATTCTTTACTGGGTGGTTCTGCGACCTATGCTACCGTGTCTGCCGGTAAATCAGCCGATGTACATTTGGTTGGGATAATTGGCACAGATTTTCCGGAAGAAGGAAAGAAGATATTTGAAAAATATTCGCAGGATTTATCCAATTTGGATCAAAAGGATGGACAAACGTTTAGTTGGGGTGGTCGGTATCCGGAAGATTGGGATGATCGCCAAACATTATTCACTAAATTAGGTGTATTTGCCAACTATGAACCTAAACTGACAGAAAAAAATAAAAATACCCCGATACTATTTTTGGCTAACATCCATCCTGAATTGCAATTATCTGTTTTGCAACAGAATTCAAAACGAGAATGCGTAATTATTGACACAATGAATTTGTGGATCGATACAGAACGGAAAAAATTAAAAGAAGTTATCAGTTATTGTGATGTTTTACTGCTTAACGAATTTGAGGCTGAACAATTTACTCGTCGTAAAAATCATGATGACCAGGGCGCGGTTTTGCAGTCTCTTGGACCACAGCAAGTGATTATAAAATGTGGAAAAAAAGGTGCTCGTTTGTACTCCGGTCACAGTGTGGAAACAATAGGAGTATTTCCGGTAAAAAATGTAGTGGATCCAACCGGTGCAGGTGATGCCTTTGGCGGTGGTTTGGCAGCCGCTGTGGCCCATGGTGAGTCTATACAAGAAGCGATTATTAATGGTTCAGCAATGGCGAGTCTTTGTATCGAAGGGTTTGGCATTGAATCACTGGATCATGCATCCAATAATGAAATTGATTACCGTAAGGAATACCTTCGTAAGACCCTTAATTCTTGATAGGATTGTGATCTAATCCTAATTTCAATAGCTTTTTAATCAAACGTTTAGTTAAGAGGAAAAAATGTTAAATAAACAACGTATATGCATCGTTCAACTTTGTTTTGTGGCCATAATATTTTTAGGCTGTTCGAGTCAAGAGTATACATCTGCTAAATTGTACATCCAGCAAGAGGAATGGAAAAAAGCAGAAGAATTTCTCATAAAAGCCATTGGCGTAGAACCGGAGAATCCAGAAATACCTTACCAGCTTGGGTATCATATCTATGGTTTGCAGAAAAAAGATTGGCAAAGAATGAACCAGTCTTTTGATAAGGCTTTGGCTATTGACCCAAATAAAAAAATATTAGAGCAAGGAAAAACAGTTAAGGAATTTGTTATTATGGCCCGAACACAATTTTGGGCTGAAATGTACAATAAAGGCGTTGCGGAGTTTAATGAATATCGCGCTGTGCCAATGGATCAAAAAGATACAGCTTTAAAAAAGGCCATTACTACCTTCGAAATTTCGTCTACTATAAAAACAGATGAGGCGCAAACATACACAATGTTATCTACTTGTAATCACTTAGCAGGGAATACTGATAAATCAGAGAATTATATATTAAAAGCAGTAGAATTGTCTCCTAATGATGCCAATGTTAATTTAACAGCAGGTCAGATTTTTATGCAAAAACAAGAATTTGAAACGGCATTACCTTTTGTGAAAAAAGCGGTTGAACTGGAACCGAGTAATACAAAATCTATTAGAAATTTGGCCCAAATATATTATGATATAGGCCAGTTGGAAAAATCGATCCAGACTTATGAAGTTGCAATTAATAAAGAAACGGACACTAAAGTAAAAGCGGATCTTTATTTCAACCTAGGCATTCTATATAACAGGGTAGGTAATCTAGAAGAGGCTGAATACAATTTTACGAATTCCCTTGATGAAAACCCTGATGATATTGAAGCAGTTATGGGTATGGCGCAGGTTTTTGAAAATGCGGAAAAATGGCGCAAAGCAGAAAAATTCTATCGGGAATTAATTGCAGTTGACCCGGATAATCCTGAACATTATCGAGGTATGTCGCGCGTATTGTTGCAACAGGGAGAGCCTGATGAGTCACAACGATATTTAGAAAAAGCGAAACGATTAGGTGGTTAGTAAAAAGTTTTTATTATCCTAAGCGTTTACGCTTTTTCAAATATTCGTTTAAAGCAAGATCCAAGTTTTGATCTGTAAATAGGGGCACATAATCGATTTTTTGTTCACGACACCTTAAGCGGAATATGTCTTTATATTTTTGAACAGCTTTTTGGTAGACTTTTCGTATTTGCCACGGTTCAGTAGTTATCAGTTCCCCAGTTTCCATATCCTTGAACCTGGTACGATCATTAAAATCAAATTTCATTTCTTTCCTATCCATGATGTGGAAAACGATCATTTCTTGTTTATTGTGTCTAAAATGTTTTAGACCACTTATAATTGAATCAGGCTCATCCAATAAATCTGATATAAGGATCACCAAGCCACGTTTCTTAATTCTTTCAGCCATCTCATGTAATACGATACCAACGTTTGTATCCTTACCAGGATCTAGGTTATCTAAGTGAGTCAAGATTGCATTGATTTGGCTGGGTTTTGACCGCGCGGGGAGAAATTTTTGGATCTTGTTATCAAAGAGAACAAGCCCGACCCCATCTTGCTGGTTAAGCATTAGGTAAGATAAGGCGGCAGCAAGATAATTTCCGTATTCCAGCTTGGATACATTACCACTTTTGTAATCCATTGATCTACTGGTATCCAATATAATATAGGAACGCAAATTTGTTTCTTCTTCATATTGTTTTACATAATACCGATCTGTTTT
>CAYYXU010000064.1:0-7838 GCA_964475645.1 uncultured bacterium
CGGCGCGGATAATAATGTAACAGATCATTTACAGTTTGAATAGAGGCTTTATTTAAAGCTTCTGCTCTTTTGGGGCCAACCCCTTTAATGTACTGTATAGGAGTATTTAAATCAGAATTAAATTCTGACACAAAGAATCAATTCCATTCCTTTCGATAGGTATAGGTTATCGACTTTGTCTGACCTCCATTTAAGGAAAATGGAAAATTAATTGTTGAGGCGTCTCTTTTTATATAATTATCAGATGCTTCTTTTATGACCCAATCACCACGAATCTGTTCTTCTAACCTTACAGTTATTTCCTCATCTCTTGTATTCGTAATTATTACTTCAATAGATGCTTCTTCATTTTTCCGCTGTCGCTCAAAATCCAAAACTTTTCGCTTGCCAATAACATCAAAAGATCGACCTGCTGTAATGGTTGCGGTTTCACCCTTTGGTGTCTGTTTAACTTGGTCTTCACCAGTAAATTCCAATCCATCTTTTGTAGATTGATATAATTCGATTCGGCCCTGTGGAAGGGGTATGTTAAGGTTATTATCTATGGTATTTTTCACTTGGTATTCAATTTCCAATGGTTCTTCTTTCTGGCTCCGCTCGGCGTTCTTGAACACATAAGTTTTTGAATAATCAATTAATTTGGGTGCATAAAGTCGAACAGTAATATGCTCATTTTTCCCAAGATCAAATCGATCAGGAAAATCGTAAATGTGGTAGTCACCTAGGCTGGATTCATTTGCTAACTGCATACTAGGTTTAGCTGCCATAGCAGATGAAGAAAATTTTCTATTATTTCTGAACTGTGTCTTTATTTGTTCACCAACTGATCCCTCAACAAGCTTGAGTTTTAAACCATTGAAATTGATACTGCTGTAATTAGATATAAATGCTTCTGTAATAAGCGTTGCAGGGCCAAAATCTGGCACCACCATCCGATACACTGCATTCCAGTCGAAACCTCTAGACATATAAACTAGATCTCCTGTTACATGATAATCATTCGAACTGATTTCCCATCGTAGCAATGGTCGAAATTGTGGATTCTCAACAACTTTACGCAATGTCACTTTTTTTATCTGTTCTTTTTTTAAAAAAACCACATCACGACGAGTCTGAATAGTGTAGCCGTCTTGGGAAATGGCAATTAAAGTACCATTTTCATCTTCATCATCAATAGTCGTAATAGTCACAGCTTCACCAAGGGATTCCTCGAGTAAAATACTTTCCGAGAACAAATTGTCGTCTAATTTTTGATTAATGACTTGCCCACTTTGAAGATTAAGATAAGGACTGCTTTCCTTTATCCCTTCAGGAAGTATAGAATATTCTACTTCTCCCGGACTTTTTCTAATAGTCCATTCAAGAGGTTGTTTAACTAATGCATAACCATTTTTATAAATTGTCATGGTTGCATTTTCAGACTGACCAAGGGCAAGTGAGATGATTAAAATTGAAATCAGAGAAATTCTCATTGGATCATTGCAAGATTAGACAACATTTTTTTTAATTCTTCTGACATCTCTTCGCTTTTTTCTTTTTCCCGTTTTACAACGTTCTCAGGAGCCCGATTGAGAAATTCTTTATTATTTAATTTCTGATTTAAAACTTCCAAATGAGATTGAATTTCATCAATACGTTTTTGCGCTCGCTTCCGTTCCAAATCAAAATCAATAAGTCCTTCTAAAGGTATAAATATTTCCATCCCTTCAACTACAGAAGTTGCCGAATTTAGCGGCTTGTTACCACCTTCAGATGCAGTGATCTTATCTATCTTTGCTAATGAACAAATGATTTTGCTATATGAATTTAAGATTGATTTTTGTTTAGGTTTACAATGAACAACCATATCCGCATATTTATTTGGAGGAACATTCATTTGCGCACGAATTGTTCTTACAGATGAAATCACTCCTTTTAATAATTCCATTTTTGACTCAGCTGTTTCATCAACCCAACGCTCATCAACTATTGGCCAAGAAGAGATAATAACATCAACATCATTTCCTTTTTTGATTTGGGACCATATCTCCTCTGTCACAAATGGAGCATAGGGGTGTAGCAGTAAAATGATATTACGCAAAACATGCACAGTTACCGCTCTTGCCGTATCGGCACTGGTTTGATCACCATTACTAAAATGTGTTTTTGCAATTTCAATGTACCAATCACAATAATCACTCCACGTAAATTCATAAATTGCTTTCGCTGCTTCGTTAAATTGAAAATGGCTCAAATTTTTATCTACACGTTCTATTGTACGTTGTAAGCGATTTAAGATCCAAAGTTCAGGTAGATTCAGATCTTTTACAGAAAAATCCAGCTCAGGTAATTGATCATCTACGTTCATCATTACAAATCTAGAAGCATTCCATAATTTATTTATGAAGTTTCGGCCTACTTCAAGCCGCTTGGATGAGAACAATACATCCAACCCTTGTGGGGCCATAAGCATAGTGCCAAATCGTACAGCATCAGTGCCATACTTTTCAAATAAGTCAAATGGATCCGGAGAATTCCCTAATGACTTACTAAATTTTTTACCGTTTTTATCGCGGAGAATACTAGTGAAATACACATCTTTAAAAGGCACGCTATCCATGAATTCGTACCCGGATATTATCATTCGTGCTACCCAAAAGAATATGATGTCTGGACCTGTTACCAATGATGCGGTTGGATAGAAATAATCTAAGTCATGATCTTTTTCCGGCCATTTATGTACTGCAAAGGGCCACAGCCAAGATGAAGCCCAAGTATCCAAGACATCATCATCTTGAGTCCAATTTTTTTTGTCTTCAGGTCCATTTAATGAAACATGAATCTTTTTTGGATTTTCATTGTGATACCACACAGGTATGCGATGTCCCAACCATAATTGTCTACTGATACACCAATCCTTTATATTTTCCATCCAGTGATTATAGGTCTTTACCCAATGCTTGGGATGGAAGTTTATCAGGCCTTTATTTACCGCATCCAATGCTGGTTTGGATAATTCTGTCATTTTCAAAAACCATTGGTCAGACATATAATATTCTATGGGAACATTACCACGCTCTGAAAACCCAACCTTATGAACATATTCCTCTGTTTTTTCTAACAATCCTGCAGCCTCAATATCATTGATCACTGCTTTACGCGCATTCTCCCGATTCATATCCCTGTATTTTTCCGGTACGTTAGAGTTTAAGGAAGCATCAGCATTCATAATATTGATGAACGCAAGATTATGGCGCTCGCCAATAGCAAAATCATTTGGATCATGAGACGGAGTTACTTTTACGCAACCGGTTCCAAATTCTGGATCCACAAACTCATCAGCAATAATTGGTATTTCCCTATTGGCCAATGGCAGTAATACTGATTCCCCAACCAAATGCTTATAGCGTTTATCATTTGGGTGAATTGCTACAGCAGTATCACCTAACATTGTTTCTGGACGTGTCGTAGCTACAACTAAAAATTCACCAGAATTTGTTATCGGATAACGAAAATACCATAAGTGTCCAGTGACCTCCTTGTGAGTTACTTCTTCATCGCTTATAGCTGATTTAGAAACGGGGCACCAATTGACCAGCCTATGCCCTTTGTAGATAAGCCCTTTTTCATAAAGCTTAACGAAGGCTTCTAATACAGCACGGGTATAACCATCATCCATGGTAAACCTCTCTCGTTCCCAATCACAAGAACAACCTAGTTTTTTTAATTGCTGTATAATCAGGCCGCCATATTTTTCCTTCCATTTCCAGGCATGGTCTAAAAACTCTTCTCGCGATAGAGAATCTTTTTTTATTCCTTGCTCCATTAGCATATCAACTACTTTTGTTTCCGTCGCAATCGAAGCATGATCCGTTCCAGGAATCCAGCAAGCTTGTTTTCCTTGCATTCTTGCTTTCCTAATAAGTATGTCCTGGATAGTATTATTTAATACATGCCCCATTGTAAGCATGCCTGTAATGTTAGGTGGCGGTATTACTACTGTGTAAGGTTTTTTTTGAGGATTTGGTTCAACGTGAAAATAATTCTGGTCTAACCAGTGTTGATACCATTTATCTTCGACCCGGTTTGGATCATAAACTTTTTCTAACTGGGGTTGGGCCATTCGCCGTAATCATCCAGTAAAATTTTATTATTTATCTTTCTAATACGAGACTAAATGCTGTGGTTAACTTTAATACATTCTGATTAGTCTCAGCCAATCTCTTGCAAAGAATCTTAGCCAAATTCCTCATAACCTTGTGGCCTATATCTGGAAATTCATCACAGATAGCCAACAGGTCATCAGACATAAGTTGGGCCAATTTACATTCTGTAATTGCTTTTACACTGGCATTACGACGGTCATCTTTGTCAAAAAGAGACATCTCACCAAAAAGTGGCTTCATATTAGCTGAAAGGTTAATAATCGCTTTTTCACGATTATCAAGACCGCCCTTGTGCATTGAAAGGGTCAATGCCTGGTTTATTCTTACCTGCCCTTCCAACAACAAGTAAATAGAGTCGCCAATTTCCCCTTCTACAATAAAATTCTGACCCTCCGGCACATTTATATTTTTCATTATTTTCTGAAACTTTTTTATTTCATTCTCATCCAGTTTATTAAATATCTGAAATTGCTTTAATACATTAATATCCATAACTACCTCAAGGAATTACGATGGCACGCTGGCCTGCTTCGATTTTGAAACTGCTTTTTGGGTTGATAATTGTTGTGACTTTGCTCTCTTCCTGCAAGGATATTCCCCCTTCATTTAACTTTCGCTCAATAAATGCATCTAGGGCTGAAGTATCTGCAGATAGAACTTCTCCAATCCCAAAATTTTCCTCTTCCGAAAAAAGACCTACTAGTATCCAGGCGCTGGTCGACCGAAAATAGCTAAATAAGTCATCAAATGTTCTACCAACAAATTGGTCGGGAATATCAACGCGTTTCAACCTGGCGTCTGAGCTTGCATTAAGTAATGTTTTAGTAGTTTGAGGGATACCTGGATCCATAACATGAGAAGCCAGCATATATGCACCAAAATCGTCACTAAGGACTACTTCATCAACATTCGCACGTCTTATGTGAGTTAGATTTTCACGTTGCATGAGATATGCAACTACCCGGATACTAGAAGCCATACTTTTTACGGTAAGAGTCGCAAAAATTGTCTTTTCATCCGGAGAACCAATATTTTCGTCATCAAGATTAGGAATAATTATTACTGTTTTGGCATTTTCTATACTGGCCTTTTTTAAAATCTCCTCACTAGTAAAATCTCCAGCAACAAAATGAAGATCTACATTTTTATACTTATTTTTCAAATGATTAACTACATCTTCGTGTATTTCATTTATAAGAACCAGTTCAAGTGTTTTTTGATCAGTTAAATTCCTTAATGAATCAATAACTGATTCTGCATTTTTATTCCAGCCACAAAGAATGATGTGATCACTTATGTTTATTTTTTCCAAACCTTTATCCTCCCGAATTCTTTTTGCTACGTAAATGGATGAGATCGTTGCAGTTAATAGGGAAACTAGTGATATACCCGCAAACATGATAATTACTGCGAAAAACCTACCTTCTGGGGTTGCCGGGTAAAAATCTCCATAACCTACTGTTGTCATGGTTACTATCGCCCACCAAAAAGGTGTTTCTTTTTCGGTGATAGGTCCAGTCTCCAAGTACATAACTATTAATCCACCAAGCACCATGACTATTAACAAACCAGCGCCTACCTGGAAAAAACTGTTTCGTATCAGGTGTCTAAACCAACGACTCATAGATAAAAATTTAAGTCAAGAAAAAATAATATATAAAGGTTCGATTCATCTTTAATTACTTTGTCAATAATGCAACGGTCTCAATATGGGGAGTATGCGGGAACATATCCACCAAGGTCATTGATTTTAAATTCCAGCCCCAATGAATTAATTGAATTATATCCCGCGCTTGAGTCGTAGGGTTACATGATACATAAACTATACGTCGAGAACCAAACTTAGGTAATGATTTGACCAAATTTTTATGAATGCCGGACCTTGGTGGATCGATTATCAATAAATCTGGAATTGGATAATTATCTAGATTACGTCCTTTTTTAAAATAATTTTCTAGATTTACTTTTTGAAATTTTGTATTCTCAATTCCATTGACTATTGCGTTTCTTGTTGCATCTTCAATTGCACTTTTAATTACGTCAAATCCATATATTTTTTTTGCAAAACGCGCTAAGAATAGAGCAATAGACCCTGTGCCACAAAACAAATCAAAAACTATTTCCTTTCCAGTTAAACCAGCATTAGCCAGCACGACCTGAAATAATTTTTCAGCCTGTTCAGTGTTAGTCTGAAAAAAGGAGTTCGCTGAAATTTCAAAAGTGATGTCACCTAATTTTTCACGGATAGCAGGTGCCCCATGTAAGATTATTTCTGATTCACCGTAAGCTACATCTGCTCTTCTAGTATTTATATTATTCACGATTGAAGTGATATCAGGGAATTGATTTAAAAGGGCTTTTATAATTGGTTTCAATAGTTTCGTATTTTCATAGCTGGTAACCAGATTTACCATTAACTCGCCAGTATTGTAACCAAAACGAAGTACCAAATGGCGTAAGTAGCCGTTGTTTGTTTTATTATCATATGGCTTCAGATTATTATTTAACGCTTCAGTCCGCACCAAATTCAATATTTTATTGCATAATTTTTCTTGAATATGACATTCATTAATATCTAAAATTTTATCATAACGACGAGGAATATGTAATCCGAGTGCAAAATCAGATTCTGGAAATTCTTTTTCTCCTTCAATTATCCAACGGCGATTACTAAATGAAAACTCCATTTTATTACGGTAATTATATTGTTTATCAGCAGCTATAACTTTATCCACTGTAAAATCATCTATGCCAGCTTGCCTTATATAAAGATCTTCAACCTGTTTTTTTTTCTGATTTACCTGTTCTTTATAATCAAGGTTTTGTGTGCTGCAACCGCCACAAACGGGAAAATGATTGCATAGTGAATCAACTACATGTGGCGAATCTCTTAAGATTTCCAATGGTTTAGCTTCTGCATAACCTCTATGCTTTTTATATACCAATACACGTACTTTTTGTCCGGGTAAAGTATTATTTACAAAAACGACAAAATTATCCTTTCTAGCCACACCTTTTCCGCCAAAGGCCAATGATTCTATTTCTAGGCTTAATTCTGATCCTTTTACTATAGGATTAATCATTGTGAAATTTAAATAATAAGATCGATCAGTAGCCGATAGGATGCCAGGTAGTTTTTATCTCCTGACTTTTCATTATATGATATGGTCCTTGCGCATCTGGATTTATCCAAGTCTGATTCGCATAATTAACTGCTCTCTTAACATTTAAGGCAGTATTTTTTTCAATCATACTTGCATGACCAGAATCGACCCCACAATAAATAATTGCGTTTACATCCATATGGGAAGAAAACTGTTCAATTAACTCACTACGTCGGCCACTCATAATATTTATCACACCACCAGGGACATCAGAGGAGTGCAACACTTCTGCAAAGGTTATTCCACACAATGGGTATGATTCAGAAGCTAGAATTACCACTGTGTTGCCACCCACAACAGCAGGCACAATTACTGAAAGGAAACCTAGCAAACATGAATCGTCAGGTGCAATTACTGAAACAACACCAGTTGGTTCTGGGGACGAAAAATTATAATATGGTGAGGAAACAGGATTTACTCTACTGAAAAGTTGTTGATATTTATCTGCCCAACCAGCATAATAAACTAAACGATTTATACTAAGGGCTACTTCTTTCTCTGATTGTTTCTTAGTAAAGCCTTGTAAAAT
>CAYYXU010000064.1:7938-9302 GCA_964475645.1 uncultured bacterium
TGGACCAAGCGATGCGATTGACTCATATCGGTAAAAAGTGTCGGTGCACACCAATAACCCTTTTTTGGTATAGTACAAGTTGACTGATATATTGTACTACCTTCATCTTTACCAAGATCAAGATACATTTGAATCTTTTCCAACTGTGTTTTCGAATTAATTGCCCCAATATCTGTATTCTTATCTAAAGGGTCACCTAAAATCAGGTTTTCCATACGACTTTTTAATTTAGATATTATTTCTTTAGAGACACTCTCTTGAACATATAATCGTGAGCCCGCGCAGCAGACATGACCTTGATTGAAAAATATACTATTTATTATTCCTTCTACAGCCTGATCAATAGGTGCGTCCTCAAAAATTATATTGGCAGCTTTACCGCCGAGTTCCAAAGTATATTTCTTGTTGGATCCCGCTAAAACCCGTATGATTGATTTTCCAACTTCTGTTGAACCAGTAAACGCAATTTTATCAACTTTGGAGTGGTTCACCAAATATTCGCCAGTACTTCCATCCCCGGTAACAATGTTTACTACCCCAGGAGGTAAATCTGCATCCTGGATGATTTCTGCAAGTTTAAGCGCGGTTAAAGGCGTTGTTTCAGCCGGTTTCAGTACAACGGTATTGCCGGTAGCGAGCGCTGGGGCAATTTTCCAGGCAGCCATCAATAACGGGAAATTCCATGGGATAATTTGTCCAGCAACACCGATAGGTTTTGTTTTTCGACCGGGGAAAGCATAGTCAAGTTTATCAGCCCAGCCAGCGTAATAAAAAAAGTGAGCCGCTGCTAATGGTATATCTATATCCCTTGATTCACGAATAGGCTTGCCGCCATCCAGCGACTCAATAACAGCAAACTCTCGAGCCCGTTCCTGAATAAGCCGGGCAATCCGATAGATATATTTCCCTCGTTGGGATGGGTCCATTTCCTTCCAAACATTTTCATACGCTACCTTAGCTGCGGCAACAGCCTTATTAACATCAGCTTTACCGGCAGACGCTACTTTCGCTATGTTAGTTTCATTAGCTGGATTAATGGAATTAAAATAAGCCCCTTCCTTTGGTTTTGTAAATTTTCCTGCAATGAACAAATCATAATTAGACATCAATGAAATATGATCTGTGCTCTCCGGCGCGGCACTATATTCCCAATTTGTTGATGCCTTCTTTTTTATTGTATTAGTCTTATCAACCATTCATTAATCCAATGAAAAATAATCAGATGATTGATAGTTGCCCTGGTTTTGTTTTATAATCTGCATCAAAACATCATTTGCAAGAGAACTAGCACCAATGCGAAACAAATCGGGCGTAAGCCATGCCTGTCCAAGTGTTTCACGAACCATTACCAAATATTGAATCCC
>CAYYXU010000065.1:0-9180 GCA_964475645.1 uncultured bacterium
CCAGCCGTATTAAGCATTGGAATCGGTTTGTTCTATATAGTAGCGTTTTTGAATGATGTATCAGTTTCTGAACTGGAACGCGGTAGTTATCTGCTTGGCCCTTTTCCGGAAGGAGGTCTCTTCACAGGACTCCCGCTAAAGTACTTGTCCGGATTCGATTGGAACCTGTTTTGGGTTTCACTACCTGCCATTGGTACGATGATGATTTTAAACGCGATCTCAGTTCTATTTAACTATAGTGGCCTGGAGCTGATCATTAAACAGGATGTAGATCTGGACCGAGAATTGAAAATGACCGGTTTCAGCAATATACTTGCCGGTTTGGGAGGGACGCCTCCAGGTTACCTCACATTGAGCGAAACAAGTATGGCGTATAATATAGGTGCCCGCTCTAGATTGAGCAGCATTGTGGTCGTACTGCTTTGTGCATTCACCTTATTCTTTGGTGCGAAAGTATTATCCGTTTTCCCAAAAGTGATCCTTGGGGGATTGATCCTGAATTTAGGCTTATCCTTTTTAGAGGAATGGCTTTATGATACCTGGGCAAAATTGAAAAGGAATGATTATTTCGTTATTGTACTCATCCTTTTTGTGATTGCAGCGGTGGGATTTCTGGAAGGAATAGTTATAGGCTTACTCATGTCGATTGTTTTGTTTGTCTTAAGTTATTCTAAGGTTGATGTGGTTAAACATGAATTGAACGGCACAACATTCCATAGCAATGTAGAAAGATCCGAATACTTAAAACGAATCATTGCGGACCATGGAGAACAGATTAGTATTCTTCCATTGCAGGGTTTTATTTTCTTTGGAACAGCTAATCGATTGTTAGACAGGGTGAACGAGCGAGTAGAAAATGAAGTTGCTTCACAACTCAGATATTTGATCTTTGATTTTCGGCACGTAACCGGTCTGGATTCTTCAACCATCAATAGTTTTAACAAATTGCGTATCATGGCCAAGAACCATGAATTCAAAGTAGTTTTTTGCAGTTTAAATCAAGACATGGCTAACCAACTGAAAGTTGGAGGGCTTTTACCAGATGAAGGAGGTGCCTTTTTTGAATTTGATGATTTAGACCATGGATTGGAAAAGTGTGAAGATGAACTCATTGAGCAATATAGAAAGTCATATGAGGAACTTTCTGATTCTAAAAAGACGGATTTATTTAAAGATAAATTTCCCGGAATTGCCGAATTTTTCGAAGAAAAAAAAGTAGTCGGCAATACCACCATTATCGAACAAGGGAAAAATCCAGGCGGAATTTATTTTATTGAGTCAGGCCGTATTACTGTCCGTCTGGATACCGGTTCAAGGGAAGGTATTCGTTTGAAATCCCTTGGATCAGGTACAGTGGTTGGCGAAGTAAGTTTGTACTTGGGTTCAAAGGCCTCCGCATCCGTTTTGACCAAGACAGATTGTGTGATTTATTTTCTTTCCAAAGAAAATTTCCAGAAATTGAATCTAGAATCACCAGGAAAAGCAGCCGAGCTACATACCTATATTGTTAAACTCCTTAGTGATAGATTAGCAAAATCCAATGCTACAATTCAAGCATTAATGCGCTAATAAAACTGTAATCTTAATAGCAATTCATTTTGTTGTGATACAAATGATTTTGTATCTAATAATCGATAAGATGATTATTATATTATAATCATAGGCGTAATGGTAAAACAGCAAAAACCACAAAGTCTGGAACGGGTATTGTCTCTACTGGATGCCACCATGATCAATGCTGGGGGAATCATTGGATCAGGAATCTTTATGGTCCCAGCGACGGTTGCTTTCTTTACAGGTTCTACCTCTCTTTTTTTTCTGGTATGGATCCTAGGTGGAATCGTTAGCCTTTTCGGCGCACTTTCCGTGGCTGAGTTGGGTGCTGCCATGCCGCGAGCCGGCGGACAATATGTCTATTTAAACGAAGCCTATGGACCGCTTTGGGGGTACCTTTACGGCTGGTCGGCTGTGGCTGTAATCAACACTGCTTCCATCGCAGCTGTTGGGGTTGCATTTTCAGAATATCTGGGGTTTTTCTATCCAATTAGTGACGCAAGTATAAAAGGTATAGCTGTTGGTACAATTGTACTTCTAACCATTATAAATATTGTGGATGTGAAATCAGGAGCTCGATTTCAAAATTTTTTTACACTATCAAAGCTTTTTGCCATCTTTGGGATCATTCTACTAGCTTTAGTGATGGAAGGTGGAACAATTCAAAACCTTAATCCTATTTTTTCAGATAAACCATTCACCGGACTTATTGGTCCTTTGGGCCTAGCCATGGTATCAGTCCTCTGGACATTCGATGGCTGGATCTTTATTACTTATGTGGCTGGTGAGGTCAAAAATCCGAAACGTAATATTCCTTTGTCACTCATTTATTGCATGCTGATTGTTGTATCGGTCTATTTATTGTTGAATTATGTTTTACTCTTTACACTGGGATTCATCGGAATGAATGGATCCAATCTAGTAGTATCTGATGCTACTACCGTTTTCCTGGGAAACAAAGGTGCAGCTATTGTTACTTTAATCATACTAATCTCATTGATCGGTGCAAACAATGGATCTATACTCACAAGTGCCCGCATCAATTATGCTATGGCCAAAGATAAATTATTTTTTAATCAAGCCGCTCAAATTCATTCTAGGTTTAAATCACCGGCCAATGCACTGATCATTCAATGCGTGTGGGCCTGCATCCTGACATTTACGGGCACTTTTAACCAATTGATCACCTACATCATTTTTGCATCCTGGATATTTTATGGTATGTCCGCTGGTGCAGTTATCATTTTACGAAAGAAGAAACCAGATATGGATCGTCCATACAAAACACCAGTATATCCATGGATTCCTATCATATTTATTTTCTTCGCCATATTTCTTACCATTAATACCATTATGGAAGCCCCTCGGGATGCAGCCATTGGATCTGGGATAATTCTAGCAGGACTTCCACTATATTATTACTGGAAAAAAAATGGCTGATTTTGAGCGACAAATCACGTCTGCATTGGAAGAATCCCAGGAAGATATCGTCAGTTTTATCCAAACACTTGTCCAGTCCCCCAGTCTTGCCAATGATGAGGGTCCCGTTCAGGAAGTTATTCAGGGCAAACTAGAGACTCTTGGATTGGATACAGAAAAGATTATTGTAAAGTTTGATAAATTAAAAGATCACCCTGCGTTTTGCGATGATGGATTTTCACCGGATTCACGAGTTAATATTGTGGGAAAATGGCACAATGATGGTGGTGGGAGATCGCTGATTTTGAATGGCCATGTGGATGTGGTTCCCACTGGCCCAGAAAATCTATGGAATAAATCACCCTGGTCAGGCTATATAAAAAATGGCCGGATTTATGGACGGGGTTCCTGTGATATGAAGGCTGGCTTAAGCGCTGGTATTTTTGCAGTCCAGATTCTTCAATCTATAGGTTTTAAACCGGACGGAAACATAATGATTCAATCTGTGATTGGCGAAGAATCTGGCGGCTGCGGTACACTTACCAATATTGTAAAAGGTTATTCCGCTGACGCAGCGGTGATTCTTGAGCCAACATCCTTAAAAGTTTGTCCGATTCAATCTGGTGCGCTCACCTTCCGTCTGACGCTCTCTGGTCGAGCTACCCATGCAGCAACTCGATGGGATGGGGTGAGCGCCATTGAAAAATTTAACTTAATCCATCAGTCCATTTTACAGTTTGAGAATGAGCGTCATGATTCATTTAATGAAGCTTATTTTGAATCCAAAGATCGTGTCGCTCCAATTAATATTGGAACGATTAAAGGCGGAGATTGGCATTCCACAGTACCAGAATCGGTTGTAGTAGAAGGACGTTTTGGCGTATTTCCTAGTGAAACAACTAGCAATGCTAGGCATGCATTTGAAGATTTTATTAGTAAAATTTCTAATAATGATTCGTGGCTTAAAGAAAATCCTCCTGTAATTGAATGGTTCGAAGGACAGTTTGAATCAGGCCAAACTGATCTGGATGATCCATTAATTCACACGATCCTTGATGCCATTGTGAAATCAACTGGTGATGCACCTATCATTGAAGGTGTAACCTATGGTTCTGACTTGCGTCTCTTTACAAATCATGCTCATATTCCCGCTGTTCTCTTTGGCCCTGGAGATCTTCGTCTCGCCCACGCGGCCAATGAATATGTGGAAATTGATGAAGTGTTAAAGACCATAAAAATTATCGCAAACATGATCGTTGATTGGTGTGGGGGTACCTTTGATTAAGGATTTCGGCTGCCAGAATATGGTGGATCCCATTCGCCGGGTCCTAATCAAACATCCTAAAGATGCTTATAGAAATCAAGTAAATGTTGACCATCAATTTCAGCAACTTAATTATTGTGATGTTCCGGATTATAAAAAGTCATTAATTGATTATGATACATTCGCTGAATTGCTTGAATCCTTTGGCATCGAATTACATCATCTCCCGGAAGATGAATCCACATCTCTTGATTCAATCTATACCCATGACCCCTGCGTTGTTACCAACGGTGGAGTGGTTCTTTGCACTATGGGGAAAAAGGATCGATTATCAGAATCAGCCGCAATGGAAAGCTATTTTCAATCAATTAGTATTCCAATTCTTGGTCAAATTGAGACACCAGGAACCCTTGAAGGTGGCGATGTGGTATGGCTTGATGAACGCACCGTAGCTGTTGGAGAAGGCTACCGATCCAACGCTGAAGGGATTCGCCAGCTCAAGGCTATATTAGGAAGCCTAGTGGATGTGGTCATTTCAGTTCCTCTTCCTCACTGGACCGGTGTTGGAGATTGTCTTCATCTTATGAGTAATGTTTCTCCCATAGACCATGATCTATATTTAGTGTATTCGCGGTTGCTTCCAGTACCATTCAGAAAATATCTTCTTGATCGCCAAATTCAGTTTATTGAAGTCCCTGATGAAGAATATGATTCTATGGGTTGCAATGTACTTGCGATGGCACCGCGAAAAGTGATTATGTTAGAAGGTAACCCAATAACCCGAAAACTTCTTGAACAAGAAGGCGTGGAAATCCATACTTACGATGGATCCGAAATATCATTAAAAGGCGCAGGCGGCCCCACCTGCTTAACCCGTCCCTTTTTAAGGTCTTTATAATGAATTATAATAAGCAGTTCAATGCAAAAACACAGCTTAAACTTTCTCCCTTCTTTGACCGCACATCTAAATTAAATGAATCTCAGGAATGGCGGCGGTGGTCGGGATATCTGTCTGCCACCAATTATGAACTCACCCATGAAAATGAATATTTTGCCATCCGCACCAAGGCTGCTCTTTTAGATATCACTCCTCTTTATAAATATCTCATTGATGGACCTGATGCCCAGCTGTTCCTAGATCGATTGGTGACAAGAAATATTAATATTTGCAAGGTTGGACAGGTCATGTATACGCCGTGGTGCGATGAAGATGGAAAAGTAATAGACGACGGCACGGTTCAAAGACTATCTGAACGCAAGTTTCGTATCACTAGTGCAGAACCAAATCTTGAATGGCTAGAGTACAATGCGTCGGGCATGGATTTAACTATTTCGGACGATTCAGTCACTACTGCCGCATTGGCTCTACAGGGACCTAATTCAAGGGAAATTCTCAATGCAGTTTCCAGTGAATCCCTGGACAGCCTCAAATTCTTCTGGATGATGGATACGATGTTCAATGATATCTCTGTATCCATTTCCCGTACAGGATATACAGGTGATCTGGGATATGAAATTTGGATGGACCCTAATGATGCTTTATTCATTTGGGACCTGCTTTTGGAAAAAGGGAAGCCTTTTGGTATCACCCCTACCGGGCTCCAGGCTTTAGATATAGCACGCATAGAAGCTGGGCTGATCTTATTGGATGTTGATTATATTTCATCACGCCACGCTATCGTTGAATCCAGAAAATCATCTCCTTATGAATTAGGATTGGGTTGGGCAGTAAAAATGAAAAAAGAATATTTTATCGGTAAACAAGCTCTGGAAAGAGAGGTAGTCAACGGCCCTGAATGGGAATTTGTGGGTATTGAAATCCAATGGACCGAACTGGAAAATCATTATCGAAATGTTGGCCTTGCCCCAGGACTCCCCTCTACTGCCTGGCGTACCAGTACACCTTTATATTATAATCAAGAACAGGTGGGCTATGCCACCAGCGGTGCGTGGTCACCAATTTTAAAAAGATACATTGCCCTTGCCCATTTGAAATCAGATTATACTGTTGAAGGAACCGAACTGCAATTTGAATTGAAGGTGGAACACTTCCGAAAACTCACAACAGCAAAAGTGGTAAAAACGCCATTTTTTGATCCGGAAAGGAAACGTTCATGCCCAAGGTAAAGAAATATGACGCTATTGTGATTGGCGGCGGACACAACGGACTCACGGCCGCGGCATACTTGTCCCGTGCTGGTAAAAAGGTACTGGTACTTGAGCGTCGTTATATTTTAGGCGGCGCTGCGGTTACAGAAGAAATTTTTCCTGGATTCAAATTTTCAGTTTGTTCCTATGTGGTGAGTCTCATGAAACCCATTGTGATGCGGGAACTAATGCTTCCTAAATTTGGGTTAGAGCTGTTGCCCCTCGAAAGTACATTTACACCACTAGATAATGATTATCTCCTTCGGACAGCAGACCCGGATGAAACTTACCGAGAAATGGCTCGCCATTCATTGAGAGATGCAGAAGCCTATATGCGCTTTGGGCCGCTAATGGGGCAGATCGGAATGGCAGTACGACCTATATTAGAAACAATTGCACCAAATGCAATTAGGCCATCCCTATCAGATTTATTGGCTGGTAAAAAATTATTGAACCATCTAAGAAGTCTCACATCGGAACAGTTTGAATATTTGACCAAACTCATGGCCATGAGTTCAGCAGATTTTTTAGATGAGTGGTTTGAATTTGAGCCCCTTAAAGCCACCATGTCTGCCAGCGGCATTACTGGAACCCTAATGGGACCCCGCTCACCAGGGTCAGCCTACGTGATGCTCCATCATTATATGGGCGACATAGATGGATCCTTCCGAGCGTGGGGATTTCAAAGGGGCGGCACCGGTGCTGTTAGCATGGCCATTGCACGTTCTGCCCAACATTTTGGTGCCGACATTATGACTGAAGCGCCGGTGGAAAAAGTCATTGTCAAAAATGGGAAAGCGATCGGCGTGGCCTTGGAAAATGGTGATGAATACGCATCGGATATTGTTATTTCCGGGCTGGATCCAAAACTTACATTTTTAAAAATGTTGGATGAAAGCGATCTTCCATCTGATTTTGTGACGGATATCAAAAACTTCCGTATTCGCGGATCATCCGGAAAGGTCAATCTGGCCCTAGATAGATTACCCGATTTCACCTGCCTGCCAGGAGAAGGCCACCACCTACGGGGGGCAATCATAATCAGTCCAAGTTATGATTACCTAGAGCGTGCTTATGATGATGCTAAGTATGGAAATTTTTCTCAAGAACCTTATTTGGATATTATCTTACCTTCGGTCCTTGACCCAGATATGGCACCACCGGGGAAACACGTTATGTCTTGCTTTGTTCAGTATGTACCTTACAATATAAAAGGCGGCTGGGACGATCAAAAACGTGAGGCATTCGGTGATGCAGTTATCAACGCCCTTGCTCGATTTGCTCCCAATATCAAAGATATCATTTTGCACCGGCAGGTGCTTACACCAGCGGATATTGAATCCACATTTGGCCTGACAGAAGGAAATATTTTCCACGGTGAATTGACACTCCAGCAATTGTTCTCATTGCGCCCTGCCGTGAAATGGGCAGACTATTCTACACCAATCAAAAATTATTATCAGTGTGGATCAGGCACTCACCCGGGCGGAGGAATTACAGGATCGCCAGGTGAAATGGCAGCAAAAAAGATCTTGAGCATTTGGTAATGGCTCAGTTTGATATAATTGTTGTAGGCGGTGGAGTGAACAGCCTGGTTACAGCCGCTTTAATGGGTAAAGCTGGGAAAAATGTTCTACTTCTTGAAGCAAATGAAAAAGTGGGTGGATTAGCAGCTACTAGAGAATTTGCTCCCGGTTTTAGATGTAATGTGATCCATGATATTGTAAAATGGATTGATCCAAGGGTAATGGCAGAATTAGACCTTGTAGCCAATGGATTAGAATTGATTAAACCAGAGGTGGTTCGAATTGTCCTCGGAAATGATGGTGAACAAATTGCCTTTTACCAAAATACAAAACAAACGGCAGATTCCATTGCCCGACATTCAAAAAAAGATGCCCTTAGTTGGGGAGAATTCACTGCTTATATAGAAAAATTGACACATTTCCTGGAAAAAATCTATGCGTTAACTCCTCCCCCTTTACCGGATATCGGGTTAAAAGATGCCTTGGCTATGAGATCTATATTTGGTCCAATAGCAAAACATGGATCCCGAGGTTTGGTGGATCTATTACGGGTGGCACCTATGATGATGCCGGAATTGATGGACGAATGGTTTGAAAATCAATTACTACGAAGTGCTATTTCTACTGCCGGGATTCATCATTTATCGTTCGGCCCTTTCGCTGCTGCAACATGTTATAACTTGTTGCACCAACATCTATACAGCAGTGGGGTATTCCACAATGCACAATATGTAAAAGGGGGTACTGGTAATTTGGCAAAATCCCTGAAAGCTGCCGCTGAATCTGTACATGTTGAGATTCAAACCAATTCAAAAGTAAGATCTATCGATTTGGATAATGGTATCTGTTATGGCGTTACTCTTCAGGATGGAAAATCTCTAAAGGCCGAGACCATTGTATCCGGGCTTGATCCTCACAATACCTTTATCAATCTTGTTGGTGCACCAAACCTCAACCCCAATTTCCACACACAACTCCGGAATATCAAATACCGTGGCAGTACAGCTCGAATTCATTTTGCACTGAAAAGTCTGCCGGAAATCAATGGAGTATCAACTGATCTAATGGGTACTGTTTTCTCAATTTGCCCCACTATAGATTTTTTGGAGCGTGCTTCCGATGCAGTGAAGTACGGGCGCATAGCAAAAGAGCCATATGTAGAGTTCAGTATCCCGAGCATAATGAACACTGATTTTGCACCAGATGGCAAACACGTTCTTTCTGCCACGGTCCAATACGCCCCTTATCATTTACGTGACCAAAAATGGA
>CAYYXU010000066.1:0-9035 GCA_964475645.1 uncultured bacterium
GGAACTAGCATAGAAGATTCTGATGGAAATGATATAACAGCACCAAGTGTTGATATTAATGGTGACCCGAGACCGAATCCTGCTGTATCAAATCCTGATCTTGGTGCCTATGAACATGAACTCGCAAGTTTTCGCCGGGTTGTCTATTATGTGAATGATGCTAATGGAAGTGATAGTAATGATGGCTTATCCACTGCAGCGGCGGTTAAAACAATCGCTGAAGCACTGAATAAATCTGCTAATCGTGATACTATCGAACTAGCGGCAGGTACCTATAGCGGATCGAATAATCGCAACCTTAATATGGGTGGTCTTACCCGTATTATCCGTAGTACCTATGGAGCCGCAAGTACAATAATTGACTGTGAGAACCAGGGACCGGCATTCGTTTTCGATACGGATGAGCCTGATTCGGTCCATATTTCCGGCTTGACCATTATCAATGGTAATAACGATAATGGCGGTGCTATATCCATTAGTGGCGCAGACCCGGTATTTGAGAGTATTATTTTCCGCGATAACAGCAGTAGCGGAAATGGTGGCGCCGTATATGCCAACGATTCATATTCGAGTTTTACCAATTGTGTATTTGCTGATAACCACGCAGATGAGGGCGGTGCTTTGTATCTAGATGGCGGTGATGTTTCTATGAAACACTGTACATTTTTGGCCAATACTGCTGATGATAATTCTGGAATAAAAAATGCTTCTTCTGGCGATCTAAAAATTGTGAATTCAATTTATTGGGGTAATGATGATATTTCTGGCGATGTAGATGTGTCTTATTCCAATGTAATGGGTGGCTACGATGGGACTGGAAATTTCAATGGACGGCCTGGATTTACGGATGCAGAAAATGATGATCTCACCCTGCTTAACTGGTCACCAATGATAGGACGCGGGAGTACAGCTAATATTGTTAGTCCTGATGTAGCAGGTAGAGCAAGGGCAGACAGTGTTGCCCCGGATCTTGGTGCATATGAAAGCAACCTGAATTCACCAGCAGCTTATAGCCCTGTTACCTGGCATGTGGCCACTACTGGGATAGATTCTGCTGTATATGGCAGTAGTGCCAGCGCTGATTCACCATTCAATACGCTACAGTGGGCCATGAACCATCTTTTGGAAGGGGATTCCGTAATTATTCATCCTGGAAATCATGCTGGATCCGCAGATAATGGGGGCAAATCTGTCCATATTAAGGGAAATACGTTTGCGCCTGATGAAGTTTCAATATTGGGTGAATTAGAATTTTCTGGTGGTAATAATTCTGTGAATTTGTTAAGAGTCAGTAATACTACTGGCGATGGAATAAATATTTCTGCAGGTGCGGTTAGTATTGCTTATGTATTGGTAGATAATTCCAGTGGTAAGGCTATTACCCTTAGTACTGCCGCTGAAGCAGCTCTAAATAGCATTACCATTTATGGTAATGGGTATGGTTTACACGATAATTCCAGCGGGTCTGTTACAATGGTTAATTCCATTGTTTGGGGGAATACAACCGCTATTGATGGAAACCCAGTCGTTACCTATTCTGATATATCGAGCGGGTACACAGGCACAGGAAATATTGATTCTGATCCATTATTTGTTGATGCTGCTAATGGTGATTTCCACTTGGGTATGTTAAGCCCTTGTATCGATGCCGGTGATTCCAGTGGAATATATGATGCCGATAGTACCGTAATGGACATGGGTGCTTTTCCGCGGTTGCGTCAGTTCCTTGCTGGTACATCAGATGATAATATTAGAATATCCGCTGATACAACGGTAATCCTAACAGAAGATTTTACCGTAACGACAGATGATACAATGCAACTGGATGCTGGTGCGCAGCTCTATTTTGGACCAGGAGTCACTCTTACTGTAGAAGGGCCCTTAAGAGCGAATGGAAATTCTGGTGGTGTTATTTCTTTCCGGCCGGTGAACCCTGATTCCACCTTTGGCGGTGTGGTTATAGGTAGTCGTGGCGCATTCCGGGAAAGCGACACTACTTATAGTTATCTATTGATATCAGGTGTAGAAGCAGCATCCATCCCGCTCACAGTGTATGGATCAACAACTACCTTAAATCATATAACTATTGCCGGGAATGGTAATGCAGTATCATTATCAGCTAATGATGGTGGGGCTCTTAATTACTCAATTTTGGAAGGGACTGTAACTGGAACTGTAAGTAATACTGGATCCTTTACTGGAAGTACAGATCAGTTTTCTAACCATTCGAATGGTGACTTTACCCTGTTAGCAACAGCAGTAGGCATTGATACGGATACTAGCAATACGGATCCGGATAATTCCTATGCTGATGCAGGCGCATTATATCATGATCAGTCTTCCTATCCCGTTACCTCTATTACAGTACACCGACCTGCAGCAGGAGACACCATTCTTGTAAGCCCGGATACGAGTGCTACCGTTGGCCTTACTTCAACAGTACAATTATTCAATACATATGGCCGCTACAAAACTAATGGTGTAGTAAATTGGAACGGGTCCAATACGTTTGGCTCATTCCCAACAGATTCAACAAACACTACTAATCCTGATGGTAAGATTAGTAATGCTTATGTAACAAACACTGTTTCTGGTAGTCACAATTCGTTTACTATAACAGCAGATGGAGTTTCTTCTACATCTGGGTTTTATCTGGTTGAGCAGGGTATACCAGATTCTGTATGGGTTACAGAACAAACTGAATTGAACATGGCCCAGTTGGATAGCCTTACTTTTACGGCAAATATCTATGATCAATTTGCGAACCTTGTACGCCAGGGTGAGAGCGCAACTTGGTCTGTAAATACGGTAAGTGGTTCTGGTGATGGTTATAGTTTAAGTTCTGCTGCTGCAACTACCGATGCCAGCGGCGCTGTGTCTGTCACTTTATATACTGACCCCACTGGCAATTCATTAAGTGTTGGTGATCAGATAACTGTTGTGGCGACTTCAAACTCTGGATCCCATGCCAGTGCAGTAGTTACCATTATTCCCTCAGATATATATAATCTAACCTTGGCGGAACAGTATACTAGTGAGCAATTGAATGTTTCTGCCGATACAGCTTATATAGATTTTTATACTACGCTGATCGATACATTTGATAATCCTTTAGAAAATGTGGAAGTCTTCTGGGAAGTTGTTACTGGATTAGGAACCGGTGAAAGCCTCGATTCTAATTCAAGTCACACCAACTCGACAGGTGTTGCCACAGTTCGCCTAAACACAAATACAGTAGCAGATTCGACGTATCAGGTTCGTTGTTGGGTAACAGAAACTTCTCTTTTAAATGCTTTTGGCAGTTTTGATGCTTTGGCTAGCGCTGCAGTTAACAATAATTATAGGAATACAGCGGTTTCCGCCCCAGTAAGATCAGCTAGTCTAGGTGGAATTCGCGGTTTTACTGCTGATAATAACCGTATTATTTCTGCAGAAACAGCCAGGCATGGCCCTGGTCAATTTGTGCCGGTCAATATTAATAGACAGCCAACTGTCAATCGTAACCTGAATAGAAATGCAATATATGATCTGGATGATACAACAGCTGTGGTCTTGGTTTGGCCAGGCGTCACAGCTTCAGTTAGTGTTCCGCAGGCTGACACCGATGTTTTATTAGATGAACAATTTAGCTTTACACTGGATGCTTATGACCAGTTCAATAATTTAGTGCGGGATAATACTCCCGTCAGTTGGGAAATTACCCCATCCTCAGCAAATGTTAGTATTGTAAGCTCAGATGCTGCCACTGCCAATGGACAGGCCACAATTAATTTACAGGTGGCCAGTAATGCAGTATGGGATTTTTCGTTCACCATTACAGCTACTGTTGAAGGCGTTGGTGCTGAAACTGGTACATATAGCATCGATGATGTGATAGCCCCCGCCGCTGTTTCCAATCTCAGTATTGATCCTAGTGTTTGGACTGCAACAAATGATTTTACTTTCACCTGGAATAATCCTGGCGAGCATTCTGGCGTGGCTGGTGCTCATTATGAAATTTCTGGTGAATCCTCTGTGTATGTATCTGGCTCTGATATTCAAACCCTGAATTTTTCACTACCGGTAAATGATTCCCGGACTGTAAAACTATGGCTACAGGATAACGCCGGGAATGAAGACGCTGCCAATGCCATGACTGTCACTGCGAAATGGGACAACACATCGCCAGACGATTTTAATCTTACAAAACCTTTAGCTGCTTGGTATAGTGATACTCAATATCGATTTGAGTGGAATTCTTCCAGTGATGCTACTGCTGGTCTTGATCATTATGCATGGTCTGTAAATGGCGGTAGCGAAACCACTATATCACCAGATTCTACTGCCTATTCGTATCCTACCGCTTTATCAAATGGAACATATAATTGGACAGTTACAGCCTATGACAGCGCTGGAAATGCAACAGAAACATCCAATCCCCAAACCATTCAAGTGGACCATACAGTACCAAGCATTACCCACAATCCTGTTTTAGAGGCAACGGAAAATACTGCGGTTGTGATCAATGCTGTATTCACTGATGGGGAGTCAGGTATTTCTACAGCGGAATTGTATTACCGTCGCGGCGGTGAAACCAACTGGCAGCCGCCTGTTGACATGACAACCTTAAGCACCTATCAAATCGCTAGTTCATATTCCACATCGTTGGGTATGGAATACTACCTCCACGCAGTTGATGTGGCGGGCAATGTAACCAATAAGCCTGCGGAAGGGTTTACATCTGTTTCGGTTACTATTACTAATGGACTAGCTAGCACAGATCGTTGGTCCACAGGTATTCCTAATGGTACTTCGGTAACCAATTACCAGCTATGGTCATTCCCGGGTAACCCGGCGAGCAACTCGCCTGTAGACCTTCTGGTTGATGATTTGGGTGATTATGATAATACCGTTTGGCGATTATTTTCCTACGGCGGTGGAGGCGCTTGGACTGAGTTTGAGAGTCTCTCTAAATTGAATAATGGTGAGAGCTATTTTATTATTGTTAAAGATCCCGGGCTTACTATCAATACGGGCCAAACCTATACCATTGCCACTAACCAACCGTTTGAGATTAGTCTTCGTAGTGGAGATTGGACTTTTGTAGGCAACCCCTTTGATTTTACCATACCATTAACAAGTCTCTATACTACAGATTCAACATCATTAGCGGGGGATCAAAATTTCTATACCTATGATGGAAATTGGGTGAGCGCCACATCACTACAACCCTGGAAGGGGTATATTTATAAAAATCCTGGAGCATCTAAGCTGTATATTAACCCTGGTGCTAATGGCAGTGGAATGTTGGGCCGACAGCTTTCAGATGAGATTATTCTTGAGGATAATGAATGGCTAGTCAATGTTTCAGCCAGGAACGGTTTTGGACGCGATCGTTTCAATGAGGTTGGTGTGCTTATTGATGCAGTAGATACTTATGACAGTTACGATGCTTTTGAACCACCGCTTGTTCCAGGTGGTGTATCTGTACGGATTAATAACCGGGATTGGCCCGAATATGGTGATACGTATACCCGGGATATCCGTGTACCAAAAGAGGATGGTGAATACTGGGATTTAGAAGTGCTGGCCCAGGATGATGAACACAATGTATATCTTACTTTTGAAGATTTGGACCTAATACCGGAAGAACTTGATATCTTTGCCATTGATGTTACCCTTGGTATTGCCCAGGATTTGCGCTGGCGCCACGTTTATCGCTATGCGGTCACAAACCCACAGGAAAAACACAATGTCAGGTTTATAGCTGGGACACGAGAATTCTTGAAAAATAATAATGCTGGCGTGGAATTATTTCCTGATCGATATGCCCTGAGCCAGAATTTTCCCAACCCCTTCAATCCACAGACTTCTATTCTGCTGACAATGCAGGATGGAGCAACTGTAAACTTAGTTGTCTATAATCTGCTGGGTGAAGAAATAGCAGTACTTGCTAATAATGAATACCGTCCGGCAGGATACCATAATTTTATCTGGAAAGGCCTGAATAAGGATGGTCAGCGTGTAGCCAGTGGATTATACTTTTATATGGCACGGGTCGTATCATCAAAAGGTGAAATTCTGATCAGCGATACCCATAAGATGGTCTTAGTGAAATAAGAATATTTTGATGATGAAAAAGGGCAGAAACTCTGCCCTTTTTTATTATATTAGTTTTAATAATTATTTAACATATAGGTGGTGTCAGATGGTTAAACAAACAACCCTTTTATTTTCTTTAATCCCTGTCACACTGATTGTCATTTTATCTGCCAATCAGTCGGCCAGTAAGAATTTTGGCAAAATATCGCTACCCCTTGGTAAAGTCGAAGTACAATCAGGTGGTGCCGGTGATTGGACTAAGGCAAAACCTAATTTTCCGGTGAAGGAAGGGGATATTATCCGCACTCTAGCAAAATCACGCTGCGAAATCACATTGGTCGGCGGTGGAAAAGTTCGCATAGGTGAAAACGCTGAGTTGGTGCTCAGTGCAGCAAATGTAAAACCTATGGAAAAGAATTTCAATGCCAGCTTAAAAAAGGGCAATATATGGGTATCGGCAAAAGCAGCTTTTGGCGAGAAGAAAAATGTATCGGTTCGCACCCCCACTGCAGTTGCGGCTATTCGCGGTACGAAATATCGAGCCAAGGCAGGTGAGGATGAGAGCGAAGTGTTGGTCTACGATGGCAAGGTGGATGTAAATGCTGCAAAGAATATCATCGAAGAACGGCAGAATAGAAGAAAATCCTTTGCCCCTGGTGGACCTAATGAAAAACCAAAATTTACCCTGGGTCCAGTAACAGAAATCAAAGCCCCAACCCAAGTTTCAGGTCCTTACGAAGTTACACTGGAAGAATGGATTACCCTGGCAGAAGGAATGCAGATAAACGTCCGCAAGGATGGCAAATACCACATGTTTGAATTTGATCAGGGTAAGGATGCGGACTTAGATTTTGTCAAATGGAACAAAGAACTGGATTCCAAGGAGTAATTAATTTATCCTAGATGAATGATCTCTTAAAACGCCTCGGTATTGGCGTACTCATTGGACTATCTATTGCTATTGTCGTAGGCATCGGCACCCAAAAAATTTCTTTCATAAAAGAATTATTGGACGGTTATGAATACCGTTCATATGACAGCCGCATGCGGGCCCGTGTAAATGATGTGGAAGAATCTTCCATTGATAGCGTTGTCATCATTGATATTGAGCAGAATTCTATTGAGGGCCTTGGTAATTATAATGATTGGCCCCACGCGTACCATGGACAGCTCATTGATGTAGTCACATCAGGAAACCCAAAAGCACTGCTATTTGATATAATTTTTGACCCGGAAAATACGTTTAATTATGACCTCGTTAATGCACTGAAAAGTGAAAATGAGCCCCAGGAAGAATATCTTTCCCAGGCGACTGACCAGTACCTGGTTAGCAATGATCCTTCCCGGTTTGTATTATCAACCTATGAAAGCCAGAAAGTGTATCATGCGCTTGTGTTTGAAAAGGAAGATACCTTGAATTTCCAGTACAAGATGAATAGCGAACCAGAAGGGTATGATCGTCCAGACCATTTAATCAAGCTACCTATCGAACAAGCCCAGCGACTTCCGATTGGCGATCGATTAACCAATACGCATATGGATCTTATTAGTGCTGCAAAACGTGCTGGCAGTGCCAATTTTCCTCAGGATGAGGATGGAATCATCAGACGGGCGCCTACAGCAATATACTTTGAGGGGCCAAACCATGTGTATCCTACGCTTGTCCTGGCCGCGATAATGGATATTCTAGGGATTCCTGCAGATGGATTTGACTATGACTTTGACAACTCAATTCTAAGACTCAGCGATACCACAGGTACAGTTATAAGAGAAATTCCCATTGATGAAAAAGGCCGCATGTTTGTGAATTATTACGGTCGGTTTAAAACTTTTTATTACCTCCCATATATGTATTGTTTTGATCCAGAAATGCTGGACCCTTCCTATTGGGAAGGAAAAGTTGCCTTGGTTGGCGCTTCCTTGCCGGGGTTAATGGATTTACGTAATACACCAGTGCAGGAAACATTTGCTGGTGTGGAAATCCATGCAAATACCATGCACAGTATATTACAGAATGAATTTGTCAGTACGACCAGCGCGCGAACAAATTTTAACACTATTTTGATCTTGGCAATTTTCCTTGGAATAATTGTTAGTATACCAAAAAAGCCGCTTTATACAATTCCCGTTCCATTACTTGGTATCTTTGCTTGGAATCTTTATTCCTACAATCAATTTTTTAATAGTTTGGTTATGTGGGAAATTATTCGTCCTGCCCTATCCCTTGGCGGAACCTATTTAGGTGTTTTCTTATACAACTTTCTGGTTGCGGAAAAGGATAAGCGATTTTTAAAAAATACTTTTAGTACTTACATATCTCCAGCATTGATTGATCAAATGTATGAGGCCAAGGAAGAACCGCAGTTGGGCGGGGAAGAAGGTTACCATACAGCATTCTTTACTGATATCCAGAGCTTCTCTGCATTTTCAGAAAAGCTGTCTGCTACTGATCTAGTAGAGCTTTTAAATGATTATTTGACAGAAATGACGGACACCCTATTAGAAAATAAGGGGACTCTTGATAAATATATAGGGGATGCCATCGTTGCCTTTTACGGAGCGCCGGCACCTGTGGATGATCATGAGTATTATGCTTGTTTGACGGCTGTATTAATGCAGGAAAGGTTAAGTGAAATGCGCGATAAATGGCGTGGCGAAGGCGATCGTTGGCCGGAAATTGTGCACAATATGCAAAATCGGATCGGGATCAATACTGGTAAAATGGTGACAGGGAACATGGGTTCGACAATGCGTATGAATTATACGATGATGGGTGACACTGTTAATTTAGCTGCTCGACTTGAATCATCTGCAAAGCAATATGGTATTTATATTCAAGTTGCCAATGAAACATACACTCCCTGTAAGGATAAATTCATCTGGCGAGACCTGGATTTTGTCAGAGTGATGGGGAAAACAGAACCAGCACAAGTGTATGAATTGATTGCCGTGGC
>CAYYXU010000067.1:0-8836 GCA_964475645.1 uncultured bacterium
TGTTATTTTAAAACGTAATTACTGACTATTGCCTCTCAGTATCCTTGGTGTACCGAGAGGCTTAATCAGACTACGGAAAGACCTCTGGCCCCGTAGCTCAATTTGGTAGAGCAGTTGACTCTTAATCAATTGGTTGAAGGTTCAAGTCCTTCCGGGGTCACAAGTATATAAAAATATATTATGGCAAAAGCTGAAGGCCGCAAATTTGAGTATGGTGGTGAAGAGCTAATTGACCCAGGCTATCTGGAAACCTTCCCTTTTGATAGTCCTGGGCAATACATTATGACCGAAACAGATGAATTTTCCGCTGTTTGCCCCTTTAGCGGTCTGCCTGACTACGCTTTCTTAAAAATTGAGTATTATCCGGAAGGTGGCAAGTGCGTAGAGTTGAAATCCCTAAAATATTATATAGTCAGTTTTCGAAACGTTGGTATTTACCAGGAAGCAGTAACAAAACGGATATATGTAGATCTAAAAACACTACTAGATACCAGTAAACTACAGGTAACGACGATTTATAATACCAGGGGCGGTTTTGATACTACCTGCACAGAAGGATCACTAAATTGATTGAAAATATATTAACTCTATGAATATCCCAGATAATTTTAAGGTAATAGATCACTCTCTGATCCACCACAAACTGGGTATCATCCGCGATAAAAATACAGGGCCAAAGGAATTTCGTGAACTGGTCACTGAGACAACCATGTTACTTGCTTATGAAGCTACAAAAAATCTATTACTCAAAAACGCAGAAGTACAGACCCCGATCACTACAACCCAGGTGAAAACTGTTGCGGTTTCTGATATTGTTCTGGTCCCTATTCTACGGGCCGGACTCGGGATGGTAGAGGGCATGCTGAAAATTATCCCCGATGCACGGGTAGGTTATGTAGGTATGGAACGGGACCATGAAACCCATCAGCCGGTTGATTATTATTTCAAGATTCCTAACCAAGCACATAAAAGGACTTTTATAGTACTGGATCCAATGCTGGCAACTGGGGGCACAATTATTGCTGCAGTGGATAAGCTCAAAGACCTTGGTGCCGATAGCATCATGTGTATATGTATCATTTGTGCCCCAGAAGGTATGGAAGCATTTTGTTTACAACATCAGGATGTTAAAGTATATACGGGAGCACTGGATGATCACCTCAATTCCAGCAAGTATATTGTTCCTGGCCTGGGTGACGCTGGTGATCGCCTTTTTGGCACTGATTGATGCCATGTAACCAATCAATTTCCGATTCTATTCCAGATTACAATGCGGTAACTTTGCCACCGAATTTTGGCATTAGACTGATCCCGTAGCTCAGTTGGTAGAGCAGTGGCCTTTTAAGCCATTGGCCGTGCGTTCGAGTCGCACCGGGATCACATTATACAAAAGCCACTTAATTTCCTCCGCAGTGGTATCCTTTTATTCTCTATTCTTTAGTCTCAGCCAGATAACGCTGATAAGGTATTATATAACGCTTGATAAATGCAGGGTATACATCTGCTATGGTAACCAGGATAGCTGCTGCATAGGAAGAAGCAAAATAAGAATCAAAGACAGGTTCAAAAACTTTCAGTGTACCTGAAACATTAAAATAACTTTTTACCAGGGGTGGTATGGTAGTGCCATGATTCTTGGCTGCTTGGTTTAACTTAGCGAAATCATCCTTGATTGAGCTTCCGCCAATTACTTTTTCCAAATCATTAAGAGGAGTTGGGAATTCAAATGGTTTCTTGGCGCTGAGCAATGCCGAATTACCTTGTAAATGCTTGGCAAAGAAATAAAAAGCAAGGTCACGGACTGTTGGATCATAATTAGAGAAAAATGTAAGGCGTCCGAAAAAATAGCGAATGAATGGATATTTTACCACCAAGGCACCCAAACCGTCCCAGATATTATCCAGAGAAAATGCTGCTTTTCGACCAGCAAACTTGGGCTGGTATTTGGGTTGAATAAACGCTCGAGCCAATTCCACTAAATAAGGGATGTATTCATTGGTGAATGTGTTAGAGATACTATATAAGGATTTATTGGCCAAGGGAATATCCTGCAATGGTTTTCCCTTGAACTCATGAAAAATATTAAAACGGTAGCCACCAATTATCTCATCCGCAACGGGGTCCCAGACAATAAGTTGTCTACAGGGATATTCATCAGTATCAAAATGATCAATATCAACAGCTGTTCCAAAACCAGCGCCAGCATCTCGGAAAGTCAATTCCCGCAATCGTCCTACTTCCTGCATGAGGTTAGGGGCCTTGTGTGCAGTGAAAATGTAGACTTCATTACTACCAATTCTTGTAGGACGAACCAGGCGATCAGTTGTTAGTTCTTCGTGCAGTATTTTTCTAGATACTGGTTCAATTAGTGGTACAGCTCCCTTCAAGCTCATAAAATTTCACTGAAGGATGGAGTGGTACTTGCTGTTGAAAAATTATCACTGCCCAGTAGGTACACGTATTCTCTCACTTTCTGGGCCCATTCTAAGTGGGTTCGTGATTCATCAAATGTTTCATAGGCTATGGGTTCCCCAAAAGTGATGGAAATCGTTTTCCCGCTTTTGTTAAACATTTCGCGCGGCAGTAAAAACATTTCCAGGTTTGATTTAATACGAAATATTTTTCGGAAACTGGAAATATTGTAAAACAACTGTGAGTTTCTAGCCTGCACATGGACCGGTATAACATCCCGTTTGTACTGGATTGCTTTACTGATAAAAAACTTTTTCCAGGGTAGATCACTGATTTCGATTGGATTTCTTTTTGAAACCGTACCGGCGGGCTGCACCAAAAGCTGGGCATCAGAAGCTAGGGCCTTGTTTATTTCCCTGGCATTCTGCCTATCAATCTCACCAAATCTGGCAATATAAAGAAAAACAGGTTCCAGGCCTTTTATCACCCTTAATAAATCATTGGCAACGAATTTTACTGAATGATGAATTGTTGAAACCGCTGTTAATATGGCAAGACCATCCAGACTACCCAGAGGATGATTTGCTGAAAAGATATACTGCCCATTTTTTGGTATCAATTCCTTGCCTCTAACAGTAATATATACGCCGAACTGATCGAGAGCCCAATCCACCATAGGGATTCCATGCAAATGACTACTTTGATGAATCATACGATTTATATCGTCTTGGCGAATGACTTTCTTTATTAACCACAGTATAACAGCAGGAATTTTTTTGTATATACCTGGAATTTTCTCCTGCAGAGCAATTTCCACATCAATGACCTTGGGTACGCTGGTCATTTTTACTTATTAACTATATTTAAAAATTGACCCTTTTCAAAACCAAATTTAATTCTGATAAGGAAATGTGATTAGGGGCAAAAGATGGGATTCACGAGGTTGTAAATCCTTTGGTATAATTGGAGGGTATTTTTCTATTGCCCCTAATCGAGTTATAAATACGTTCATCGCGCTTGATGTACTCAAAACTAATTATTGGAATGATACGTAAAAACACAATAAGTATTGGTTTAAATATAATAGAATTTATATTCACTAACCGTATTTAGAATAATTATTTGGAGGAAAAATGATATTCCGTAAACCAGTGTTCTGGATTACAGCATCACTACTGTTTATTGGCAGTCTATTTTACAGCGCCCAGGTTTTCCCAAAAGCTTTTGCTATACTGAATGTGGACTTGAAAATGGATCGGGAAGCTGCATTTAGTCAGTCCAATGCTTTGGCTGAGAAAAATAATTGGGGTCCAAATAATTATAATCAGGTAGCATCATTTTCTCATGATACTAGGACACAAAACTTTGTGGAACTAGATGCTGGAGGCGTAGAAAAAGTATCCTCATTAATGCAAGAAGGTCTATATCATTTCTACACCTGGACAGTAAGGCACTACAAAGAACATGAACCAAATGAAACAATGATTGTTTTCACTCCTGCTGGTAATTTTTACGGGTTTAAGGAAACACTGGCAGAAAAAGAAAAAGGAGCTGCCCTGGCCACCGGTGAGGCTAGAGTTATCGCCGAAAACTTCGTTCAGAATGAAACCAGCATTCAGCTTTCCGAATTTGAGTCAATAGAAACATCGGAAGAAGTGATGCCTAGCGAGCGGATTGATCACACCTTCGTTTATCAGCGTACAAAAGAACAAATTGGGGATGGATTTTTTCGGTTAAAACTGGTGGTAAGCGGAGAAAAAGTAACCGAACTAAAACACTTTATTAAAATACCAGAAACATTTAGCAGGCGTTTTGAAGAGATGCGTTCTGCAAATAATACGCTGGCAACATCCGCCAGCATGGCCATGTTTTTACTCTATGGTTTTGGCGGCATTATTTTGGGCCTGTTTTTCATGATGCGCAAACGCTGGGTAATCTGGAAACAAGCAGTATACTGGGGATTTTTCGTTGCGGCGTTTGGCGCCTTAGGTGAGATCAATTTCTGGCCGCTGATGTGGATGTCCTACCCAACAGCACTATCGGAGCAGAGTTTTTTCCTACAAAATATATGGTTCATGGTGGCTAATACATTTGCCATGACTGTTATTTATTCACTCTCTTTTATGGCAGCAGAAACCTTGACTAGAAGGGCTTTTCCCCTACAGATCAATCTTTGGCAGATGTGGTCTCGAGGGGCAACGAGTTCCATCCAGGTATTGGGTCGCACAATAGGCGGATATCTCATAATCGGCTTTGATCTTGCTTTCGTAATCAGTTTTTACCTACTAACAAAAAAATTATTTGGCTGGTGGGATCCCGCTTCTACGCTATTTGATCCTGATGTCATCGCCACTCCCTTCCCTTGGATATCATCGGTTAGCAGAGCATTGGGCGCAGGGTTCTGGGAAGAATGCCTTTTCCGCGCAGTCCCTATCGCTGGGGCAGCGCTGATCGGAGACAAACTCGGTCGGCGCAAACCATGGATAATAATTGGTTTTGTAATCCAGTCGCTGATCTTTGCTGCCGCACATGCCAATTATCCATCACAACCAGCTTATGCTCGACTGGTTGAGCTGATTATACCATCTATCGTTTTTGGTTTATTGTACTTACAATTTGGATTGCTACCAGCAATCATATCTCATTTCATGTACGATGCTGTACTCATGTCTTTACCTATATTTACTTCCTCTGCAAGCGGCATGTGGTTTGATCAGCTAATGGTGTTTGTTCTTTGTCTTGTTCCAGTTTGGATAATTCTCATAGGCCGCTGGAAAGACAAAAAGTGGACTGAGCTGGACAATAAATTTTATAACAGTGCCTTTTCTCCCGGAACTGAAAAAAAATCCAAAAAGAAAACTACTGTTGTTGATCTACCAGGTTATGTACCAACTACTAATAATATCATACTTATTTTTGGTGCTCTGGGCATTATTGCAGTCCTTGGCTTCAATCGTACAGCTGTTGCCCCTCGCCTAGAAATAAATAGAAAAGAAGCAATTGCAATTGCAGAAAATCATTTAGTTAATAATGGCATCCAGCTAGGAGATGAATGGAACAGACTTACATCAGTTAGCCCTAGTGGGCCGGGACAGCAAAACAGGTTTATATGGCAAACCGCGGGGGAAAATACCTACAGTGACTTAATGGGGAATTACATAGATACACCCGGCATGAATGTTCGCTATGCAAAATTCGAAGGCGACTTAAATGAACGTGCCGAAGAATACCAGGTAGCGTTGGATTATAAGGGCAAACCATTAAGTATCACTCATACACTACCTGAGAATCGTGCTGGCAACGAGTTAACAGAAGATGAAGCAAAAGATTTTGTATACGAAACGATAAATAAACATTATAACCTTACAACTGAAGACATTGAATTCATTTCAGCAGAACCATCAAAAAAACCAGAACGAATGGACTGGGATTTTGTTTTTAAGGATATTTCCAGTGCAAAATTACCTGAAGGTGAGAAACGAATACGTGTTACAATAAATGGCGATGAAATAAGCAGTCATAATACATTTGTTTTTGTTCCGGAAGAATGGGATCGAAAGGAAAAAGATCAACAAGCTGTATTGGGCGTTGCCTCCAACGCCATGTCCTTTTTACTAATTATTACCGTTCTGGCAGCAGCCGTTTTAGGTATAATTCACTGGACCAGGAAAAAGATTACTACGGAGCTGGTGTTGTATGTTATGGTGTCCTTATTCATTTTACGGCTGGTCTCTTTCATCAATCAATTACCATCAATTGTGGCTGATTTCTCAACGGCACAACCATACAACAATCAGTTAGGCATACTGCTTGCCGGTGCGATTGTTGGTGCATTATTAATATCAATGATTCCAGCTGTCCTGACAGCGGTTGCCCATTTTCAAATAAATAACAGTATGCAACAAACATCTGGTCCTGATCTAATTGGAGGAATTGCCATAGGAATTGGTCTGGCAGGTTTTTTCACATTTACAAATTCAATGCAGCCGAACCTGAGCCCTATGTGGCCAGCTTTATCCCAAGGGGGAGCGGCCATACCATTCCTAGGAGTTTATATCAGTGCCATAGGTAGCTTTATCACAACGGCGGCGTTCATGACCTTCGTCGTTTTATTTATTTCAGAAAAAACAGAATCCTGGAACACCAGAAAAGGCTTATTTAGCATTGTATTCCTTCTTTTAGGTTTAATGATCGCCGGTGAGGATGTTGTAACTGGAATAGGGCCCTGGATTATAACTGGTCTATTAACTGGTGGTTTATTTCTCTGGTTATACAGTGCAGCTATACGATACAATACGGCAATTACAGTATACGCTGTCAGTGCCCTTATTATTACTGAACTTGTTGTCAAGTTAACACAAGGATCTTTTCCAGGCGCAAGCGTAGGGTACATGCTAGCCATATTAACAATTGTTAGTGTTAACTTTTATTGGTCGAAGTTAGTAGCAAAATAATTACCGCAATCTTTCCGATAGCATTATGGCAACAAGCGATAACCATTATCAAAACACATTCACAGCGCGGCATATTGGCCCATCACAGACTGACATTGCAGCAATGCTGGAGTCGATTGGCCAGAAATCGCTCGACACGTTAATCGAAGCAGTAGTCCCGTCCGCAATTAGGTCATCTGACCCACTGACTATTGGCGATTCAAAAACAGAAAGAGAATTGCTGGATGAATTAAAGACTATTGCTGATCAAAATATACTTATGAAATCCTATCTTGGGATGGGATACCATGATTGCATTACACCGCCTGTTATCCAGCGCAACATTCTGGAAAACCCTGGGTGGTATACCCAGTATACGCCTTATCAGGCAGAGATCAGCCAAGGCAGATTAGAGGCATTATTAAATTACCAGACGATGGTGTGTGATCTCACAGCGTTACCTATAGCAAATGCATCTCTTCTAGATGAAGCAACCGCAGCCGCCGAGGCTATGGCAATGACACACAGACTTAGTAAAGGTAGAAATACTTTTCTCGTTTCAAATGGTTGCCACCCCCAGGTTATAGCTGTTGTGCAAACTCGGGCAGAGCCCTTGGGTATTAATATTAATCTAAACGATCATGCAGATTTTGATTTTACAGAAGATGTATTTGGCTGTTTGGTGCAATATCCTGATACCAGTGGCTCTATACACAATTTTCGACATTTATGTTCCGTTGCGCATGAACAATCGGCTTATGTAATCATGGCCTCGGACATCATGAGTCTAACATTGCTTACACCTCCTGGTGAATTAGGTGCAGACGTTGCAGTCGGATCTACACAGCGTTTTGGTGTCCCTATGGGTTATGGCGGTCCTCATGCTGCATATTTTGCAGTTACAGAACAATTCAAACGGCTTATACCTGGTAGACTAATCGGTGTTTCTGCAGATTGTCATGGCCAGCAGGCATACCGAATGGCATTGCAAACCAGAGAGCAACATATTCGTCGTGAACGTGCTACATCAAATATTTGTACTGCCCAGGTTCTACTAGCCATTATGTCAGGTATGTATGCTATCTATCATGGCCCACAAGGCATACGCAGAATTGCTGAGCAAATACATCAACACACTTGTGTTTTAGCTACAAGTTTGACTACAGCAGGTTACAAAATACACAGCGATATTTTCTTTGATACAATTCGCGTTATGGGCCCAGATAATATTGTGGACAAAGCGCGTGGCAGTGGAATAAACATTCGTGATTTTTCCGATGGAACTGTAGGTATCGCGCTCGATGAAACCGTAACCACAAATGACCTGAAGAATTTATTGGCACTATTTAATACCGATCATGGACCAGCTGTTGACTCAGTAATACCATCAGAACTAAAACGCAAGTCAGCATATCTCACTCATCCGGTATTCAATAGTTTTCACTCGGAAACAGAAATGCTGCGTTATATCCACCGCCTTGAAACCAAAGACCTGTCTTTGAATACGAGCATGATCCCATTAGGGTCCTGCACCATGAAATTGAACGCCACAACGGAAATGGTAGGTGTCACCTGGCCGGAATTTGGTGGACTGCATCCCTTTGCACCGCAGGATCAGGCAAAAGGGTATAAAAAAATATTCGATGATCTTATCGCTTGGCTAGCAGATATAACTGGATTACCAGGTGTATCACTACAACCAAATTCCGGAGCACAGGGTGAATACGCAGGCCTGATGGTTATAAGAGCATATCACGAGTCCAAAGGCAATGCAGAAAGGAAAATATGTCTCATACCTGAATCGGCACATGGCACCAATCCTGCCAGTGCAATCATGTGTGGCATGAAGGTAATAATTGTAAAATGTGATAGACATGGCAATATTGATTTTGATGATCTGAAGGCCAAGGCAAAACACCATGAAAAAAACTTAGCGGCATTGATGATAACTTACCCATCAACCCATGGTGTTTTCGAAAATTCGGTTCAGG
>CAYYXU010000068.1:0-8791 GCA_964475645.1 uncultured bacterium
GGCTAAATAAGAAAACCAAAATGAAAGGATGTATTTTATACCCCTTCTTCATATTACACTCCTTGTATAATTCTTTAACATGCTTTAATCAATTCTTACCCATCGTTTTCTCCAGAAATAGGTTTGTGATGCGATGGTGTTAAGAATGTTATTTCAATTCGTCTATTTCTACCTTTTTTTTCCGGTGTATCATTTAATCCTAAAACAGTCTGTCTATCAATATTTTGGGTAAGATTTCCGGCCTGACCCCGTGGAACCCAATCTGCATATCCCGCAGCTACTAATCTGGTTGGGTTGACCCCCTTATCAATAACATTTCTAACTACTGCGGAACCTCGAGCTGTAGATAGCTCCCAATTTGATGGAAACCGTTTTTGATAGGCTTTTGGCAATACATCGCTGTCTGTATGACCGGCGATTTCTATTTGAAATATAGAATTTTTAATCTCAGGGACTATTTTTTCCGATAATAATTTCTTAAGACCGGGGCTTATTGCAGAACTACCAGAGCCAAAGCTAAAATCACCACTGATTTCCAATGTAACCCCTTTTGCGCTTGTGGTGACTTCGACAGGGGGGTCTCCTTTACTGTCTTTCATCTCTGCTTTAACCTCTTCTACCATTTCGTCTAATGATGCTTTTACTTGAGAAAGTTTTGTTGCTTTTTTTTCAAACTTTCCTTCTAGTTCAGCGGCACCTTCCTTTTTTATCTTGCTCCCTAATGATTTACCAGTGGAGTTTGCCATCTCCATAATTTTTACTGGATCCATTGTTGAAAGTGCAGCTAACAACACAAAAAATGCAAAAAGTAGAGTCATCATGTCTGCAAATGTGCCGAACCATCCAGGCAGTCCTTCATCTACTAGAGTCATACCCTTTACGATACCAGCCTTGAATGATTTTTTTTCGCCGGGAGTTTTAGGCATTTATATTAACCTTCTGTCTTCCATTCTGCAGGCGGTATAAACGAATTAAGCTTTTCCCTGACTATAAGGGGGTGTTTTTTCTGATGAATCAACCGTGCTGCCTCCACCAGTAAAGATTGCGTGGTTGTATTCGTCGAAATTCTAACATTAATTTTATCAGCCATAGGTAAGAAAAACAAATTAGCAAAAACAGCACCATAAAAAGTTGTAATTAATGCTGCGGACATCCCTGGGCCTAATGAATCTGCGCCGCCTTCGCCGCCAAAACCTGACAACATAATAACCAATCCAATTAATGTCCCTACCATCCCCCATGCTGGTGACATTACCCCCATAGATTTAAAAAGGGATGCCTGTGTTTTTTCACGAATCTCCCGGTATTCTATTCTTGTTTCTAATATTTCTGTTAATTCTTCTAATGAATATCCATCAACAACCATTTGAACCCCATCGCGGAAGAATGGATTATTTATAGAATCAACTTGCTTTTCCAAATCTGCTGCACCTTTTCTACCAACATCTGCTGTTTCAACAGCTTCGTCGACAAGATCTCCCAGCTTGATAGCACCGCCCTTCAATACCGCGCCCATAGCAGCACCTAACTTTAAAACATCCGAAAGAGGAAACGCTACAGATACCGAAGCGAGCATGCCTCCAAACACAATTGCGAAACTTGGGCCGGATATAAAGCCTCCAGTACTAGCACCTGCTTCTGCTGCTGCTAAAAATATACTACCGGCAATAGCACCAAGTCCTAAAACCATACCTACTAAGGTTGCAATATCCATACTGGTTTACTCCCTTACAAAACTTGTTGTTTTTAATCTATTCTCGTGCAGCGCTTTTAAAATATTTCGTACATCATCGTACTCTGGATCCATCCGCAATGCAAGGTTCCAGTTAATTGTTGCCCTTTGTACATCTCCCAATTTATAATAAATGGACCCTCTTCGCGCATAAGCAAGAGCGAGATTTGGATTCAAATCTAGTGCGGATTCAACCTCTTGCAGTGATGCCCGATAATCGCCACCATAAAAATAACGGAGTGATCTAGATAAGTGGCGCATAGCTTCATTCATATTTTTATCATCAACATTGCTCGTAAGCTTAAATGATTTTAACGAATCTTCAAGAAAATTAGACTTTTGCTCCATTGCAGACAATCTAACCATAAGATTGCGCATTTCATTATTTGCCATCTCTACAGAATCACGCAAAGAGCTAACCATAAAGCTTGCCATTGATAAAGTAGAATCAAACTGATCGGAGAATTGATCGTCAAAAACAGGTAGTTCCCCAGACATTAGAGGAGATGGGCCGGTCATATCTCCTATCACTCGTTTTGCTCTTCGTGGTACAGCCATATCAAACCCCACAGTTAGCGCTGGATGTCCTGGCCAATAACGAATTTTCCAACTTGGTAATTTATCTATGTGGGTGAACCCAATGTTAAGGCGATAATCCGAGGTAAGGGGGATGCGGAGTCCCACATTGATACCTATACCATCAAATTCACCCACAAAATCCAATCCACCCCATTTATTAAAGAATGGAGTGTTCAAATAAAAACCAGCAAATACACCTGCCGGCGCGCCAGACTCTAAAGTATCCAAACTGGGGTCTGTAACCAGCAAAGAATCTTGGGCGCCAAAACCACCTGTACCAAAACCAAGGAAAGTTTGTAGGTTATAAGATCCCAATTTTTTAGCGCTGCTAACTACGACAAAAAAGGACAGTTGTTCGGGAGATAAGCTTAACCCGCTTTCTGATTCAGAATTTTGAAAAACAATATCTTGTAAACCAACAGAAACACTAACATCATTGTAAGTAAATACTCGCTGTTGAAGGTGAAACCCAAATTCGACAGGCGGTGCATACGTTGATACATCGAGATTGGCTAAGTTGGTTGTGTCTGCAGTTTGTACTGAAGAAAACCCAAGGGAAAAATTTCTTCCAACTTCCATATCAAAAAAAATTCCAGCGGTACTATTGAAAGGGCTAAAATTGTGTAATTCAGTTCCGAATCCCGTTCTAAATAAATAGGGAGATCTACCGACAGTGCTAAATGGTATCTTCATCATTAAACCGGGTCTGGTATATGCAACACGTGTAGCAGCAAAAGATATTTCATTAAAACTAATAACCATAATAAAGATTAAGAAAAAGGCTTTCAACCTCATTGATATATTTCCGCTCGTTTAATTTCCATTCGCGCAAGTTTAGCATATTCACTTCTAGGATAATTATTTACCAACTGATTAAATACGATTAACGATTCTTCCGTTTGCCCAAGCTTACGATATAATAAACCTTTTTTTATTAAGGCATCATCTAGATGATCAGATTCAGGATCAATTAGTATTTTTTCTAGCGAAATTAATGCATTATTAAAATCCCCAATTTGTTGATAAGAATCCGCCATCCAATAGAGAACATTATTGATAATGTCTTTTGTTGTTTTATCCAATACTAAATTTGAAAAATAATCGAGTGCCATCGGAAAATCTTCCCGTTGATAAGCAAAAACACCAGCCATATAATCTTGCTGATTGAAACTAGGGATTACAGGCGTAATTGCAGGCAACTCTACTGTTTCTGATACCAAAGGTGTTTTCGATTCTAAGTCTACTGGTTTTGGGTCTTCGTTTGATTGGGTTAATGATTTTACTGGATTTTTTGCCATAGATTGCTCGGGATTTATAGTCACCTCAGTATTGCCAATATTGATATCCATCATCATATCCTTCAGAATCTTATTTTCATCCTGTAACCCGTTAATCTTCTGCTCAAATGATTTTTCAAGTAAAGTAATACGGTCATTGATACGATCTAAACTGGCCAGCATTTCTGATGAAGCAGCCATATAAATTGAACCACTTTGTGCCTTTTTGATCTGAAAGGCAATTTCTTCTGTAGGTGATTCAACAATTCTATTGTAAGACTCATTCCCAACGGATGGTTCAATGACAATTCCAAGGTCAAGAAAAAATACCTCCGATATTGAGGCTGTTGACTGCGCAGTAATTATACTTAAGGAATAAAAAAAGAATAAATAATTAAATTTTCGAATCATTGCCACTATTATTGGTATTCCTCCCAATCAATGACATAGGAATATCCTATAAATGATCCAAATGCATGTGGAACGTAAAGTTCAAAAGCCCCTATGGCGCCTGGTAATAATGTGGCATCTGTTGTTATTCCAGAATCAAAAGTATGATAGGTTCCTCTTGTGAAAGTGGTTAGGGTTTTTGTTTCGCCACTCCAATTCTTTCGAAAAACGAAATCCATTTTCACAAAATCAGCACGACGACCTCCAATATTTTTTATCTCGCCTGTGAAAATTGTATTCCCCTGATTGTCCTTCTTTTCAGTTATATTACCAACCAAAACACAATTTGCAGCATATTTTCTTCCTGCGCTTCTATCAAGAGGATCTGCAGATGTATACTTAGGCTCTGAAAGGCGTGGCATAGGCGGAGGAGAATAACTATCACGAACCTGCTCAGGTACATATTCTTGGGTGTCTTCAGTAATTACATTATCAATGACACGTACTACGTTATCCCGATTAATGATAAGATACCCTACTAATGTTTCAACCTTCAGTTCCACCTCATCCTGATAAACAATTTTGCCAAAAATTGTACTACCATTTTTCATAATGATCTCTTTGGAATAAATTGCCAACGGATTAACCCACATCTTACTGAGCGATTTCAAGTTTTCTAGCTCTGAACTAATATGTTTTACTTCTGCTGATAACTTTTTTATCTCAAAACTGAGTTCATTCATGATATATGTAGAACCAACGTCCTCAGATTCATCTTCAGCGGCAGCCTCAGGTACTAGAGGTCCATCATTGATAGGTGGTTCTGCTGCTGCAACTGTTTGTTTTGCTACAGGGGCCTCTTCAACCACAGTTGGAGGCACTTGAATACTTACTACAATTTCTATATCTTTTAAATTCTTTTCTTCTACTTTTACTTTTTTACTACCTTTGCCTAATTCACCCGCATCTACACTTACAATATAATTGCCAGATAGAACCTTTTTAAATTTGTACTTCCCGCTACCTTTCGCTGTAGTACTTTGTACCTCTAGCTCATCTTTATCTAAGAGAAGTACAGTTACTTTACCAACTTTTTCGCCATTACTATCGACTACTTTGCCGGATATATCATAATCTTTTCCTTGTATAGAGCTAAAGGCAATAAGGAATATTATTGAAAGAAGGACACTGTTATTTGGTGTGTGGATTTTCATACCGGTAATTCCTCGGTTTTAATTAGTCAAAAAACATTCATAATAAATTTATCGTTTATTCATGCTTTTTATTCTCGATAATTGGATTTCACCGAATGTAAATATATCACTGTCTGTTCACCCTAACAATAGAAGATGTTACAAGATGGTTTACCATTTAATTGTATGTATAAAAATACAAAGCGGAAAATAATTAGAATTTTTAATAATTGCATATTTTGGAAAATAGGTATTTTATTTCCAAAAATTATCTAAAGTGGTTTTGTTTTTGTATGCAATATTTTTTGCATTTTCAGCATCTCGACGTAGATCTTCTGGTAATTTTTTAGTCAAAGCCTTTTCATATGCCTCAATAATTAATTCAAAATCCTTACTGTCTTTCTTTTCATAAGATTTAGCTATCCAATAGTTTGCTACACCACTATCCGCATCAATGGAAGCCGCCTTAGAGAAAAGTTCTATTGCATTCCATAGTGCAGACTTACTTCCTTTCCTGTATAAATTTAATCCATCTAGCACCAATAATTCATAGCGGGCAGTCTTATTTTTTGGATCAATTTTCAACACCTTTTTATATTCATCTACAGCGACGGATATATCACCCGATTTTTCTGCTCGCCTGGCAATATTTATGTGCGCTGTCGTTAAAATAGCTACAAATTCAGGGCGTTTATCTTTACTCAAAGCCAGCAGAGAATCCTGTTTTGCTACTACTACATCTGGCTCTGTTTCAGACAAAGTTTTTAAATTTGGTTCGAAAATAGCACAGCTATAGAACAAAGTAATGAATGTTGAAATGATCAAGAATAATGAAAAAAAATTCAAAACTTTAAATTTTACCCTTCAAAAAAGAATAAATTTTTATTTTCGTAATATGCTGCATATAAATCTCCCATTGAGTTTATTACATAGTATCTATCCTGAATATCGCTATAATCGTAGCGAGTCATAACAATTTCTTCAATATCAAAAGGTAAAAACTGTGATTGTTTTGATGATCTTTTGGCGCAGTTTACCACATTCAAAGTTTCGTCGTACGATGAAATAATTCCAGCACCATAAATCTCATAATCAATATCGTTATTACTGCGACGGATATTATCTGATCCTCCCTTATTTTTTTCAACACCAAATTCGTATGTCCACCAGGCAAAATTTTGTAACCGTTTTAAATTATGGGCGACCAACTCTGATCCAAGCCCCCGTTGATCCGTAATAATATCATGACCTAGAGCGCCGACATCGGCCAAAAAATCACCATAGTCTTTATTCATCAAAAATGGTACATGTGCTTGTACATCATGAAAAATATCTGGTTCAGGTGTATAACCTCTATCGTTCCGAATATCACGATCAGCATATTTATCATCAAAGCGTGGCGAATTTCTGATAATATCACTGACGGGAAATTGGCGGTTCGCATTAACTTCAAAAAACAGTTCTTCATTCAGAAATCCCGCCACGGGCAATAAAGTCCAGCCTGTGGAATTTTCTACAATAGGTGAAATAGCATCAAATTCTGGAAAACGATCTCTTGGTATCGGCAATGCTTTAACGCCAAGTAAATATTCTCTGGATGCATATTGATCTAATAGTAATTCAAGGTTAATATACAAATCAGCCCAAATCTTATTCTCTAAGTTGGTCACTTCATCATATTTTTGTGGTTTAATATATTCGTCACTTCGACTGAATATCTTAATCCCCTCGATAGTATCTGGCTTTAGATTATGAAATAAGTGATCAAATTTACCGTAGTCTGAAATCATTTGATCATATTCCCTGCATTAACTGTGAAATTTACCCTAACCAAATATATGTAACTGCACTATTTCTCTGGCCAAAATCCTTATCGTCCGGTAATCCACATGCCGAACGCATAGCCATGGAATTACTATGAAACATATCATAATCCTCACCAAAAATAACAGCTTTAAAACGTCCAGATTGACTAGCGCACCATTCACGTACCGCATCTTTTAAAACACCAGTACCATGGCCATGAATAATTTTTATCGCTTTCGATTCGCCATTAAAAATCATTTTACTCACTTCCGCTTCCATAGTCGCTATAGCCGTATCAAGTCCATAGTTTTTATGTCCAATATCAATTACTTTTAGCATAAATCTGATCCTTAAAAATTATAAAATTGTTTTTATTAACTCACCATAATTTCATGTACAAATAACAATAATAAATATCAAAATAATAATGCTATGCAACAATCTTAATCCACTATGATATGGAAAACTAATTCTGAAAGAATATCCTAAAATTCTCCCTGTTTCTGATTGCACAATTCTGCTGGAATTTGGTCATCGAATTTCAGAGTTAGTTCATAAAAAAATATTTACACTTATTACCCACTTCATTAATAACCCAATAGAGGGAGTTATTAACATTCATCCAGGTTACACATCAATGCTATTTACACTTCATAAGATGGCTAATATAAACGACACTATAAAGATAATAGAAAATAGTTTGGATATTGAACAAAACGGTAAAACTCCGCAGGCTAAATTAGTGGAAATTCCAGTTCTCTATGGCTATGATTATGGAAAAGATATACAGCGAGTGGAGCAATTTTCAGGACTCAATAAAAAAGAAATAATTCAGAAACACCAATCCGGAAATTATCTAGTGTATTTTTTGGGATTTTTACCAGGGTTTCCTTATATGGGTGGTATGGATCAAGCACTAACAACGCCTCGACTACAGACTCCGCGAAAATGTGTTCCGCAGGGATCAGTAGCAATAGCAGGACAGCAAACCGGTATATATCCATTTTCATCCCCGGGAGGATGGAATCTAATTGGCCGAACGCCATTAGAAATTTTCAATTTATCCAACCCTAAAAACAGTTTAATTCAAATGGGTGATAAGGTGCTGTTCAAATCTATCAGCAAAGATAAATATGAACAATTAAAGAGATCCAATGGGGCTTGAAGTTTTAAGGGCAGGTTTACAATCAACTGTACAGGATCAAGGCAGATTTGGTTACGCCCATTTGGGTGTTTCTTCCTCAGGGGCGGCAGATAATTTTTCACTTACAATAGGAAACATTCTAGTGGGCAACCCTAAACACTATGCTGGTATTGAAATGACAATAATTGGGGATAAATATCATTTTAAATCTGATGCTTATATTGCCTTGACGGGCAGTGAGTTCGAAGCAGAGCTGGATAACAAATCCATTCCATTCTGGAAAAGATTACCAATAAAAAAGGGGCAGATCCTAGATATTCGTTCCACTAAAAATGGAGCTAGATGCTACTTTTGTGTAGCAGGCGGAATTAATATTGAGGATGTCATGGGCGCGAAAACAACACACCTTACATCCGGAATTGGGGGACTGCATGGCAGAATATTAAAAAACCTGGATGAACTAGAATTTGGGCCATTAGACGATTTAATTAAACCCACACAAAAAGTAAATGATTCAATAACAACAGATACAAAAATTATCAAGGTTACTAAAGGGGTACAATGGCCATGGTTCGATAAAAATCAAAAAAATAAACTTTTTCAAGACCTATATCAGGTGACAGAGTTATCCAATCGCATGGGTTTGCGATTAATTGGAAATGCGATTAAA
>CAYYXU010000069.1:0-8612 GCA_964475645.1 uncultured bacterium
ATTTGCGGGTTAGTTTGCCACCAATTGGTAAAAACACCAGGTTTGCTAATAATACCCCATAAAATGTAGTTATCAGGGCTAAACCCATGCCTCCAAGGAGTTGGGCAAATTTTTTCGCTACATCAAAATCAATACTATTTATATCAGCCACATTACCACTTGAAAAATTATTCATCATAATAATCAATCCCATTACCGTGCCCAACATTCCAAAAGCTGGCGCATAAGCGCCTAAATAAAAGAAGATTTCCTGCCCCATTTTATGGCGATTTTGAATATTGCTCATTTCCAGATTTAGATAATTTCGTAAGCGAGACGAATCTCTTTCATTAATGGCCAGTTCTATGCCATTACGTAAAAATGTGCTTTCTATTGATGGGAGATCGGCCTCAAGGGACAACACGCCGTTTTTACGCGCTTTTTCCCCTTTTTCTACCAATTCTCCAATCACACCTTGATAATCATATTCCTCGCTGGAAAAAGCATTCTTTAATACGCCAAACAATCCTAGTATGTTTTTCAATGGATAATTCACCATGGCGGCAGCAAGGGTACCACCAAAAACAATCAGAACAGAATTCAAACTAAAAAACCAGTATAAATCACCGCCGCCCCTTAATACACCTATTGCGATAATTCCAACACCGGCTAATAGACCAATTAGAGTACCAAAATCCATGTATGCTCCTTATACCCTTAAAAAGAGTAACTTGTCCTTTACAAAATTATAAAGTAAGACATATTATTTATTATTATAGGAAGTTACAATTTAATTGATTTAACCTTTAAAAAATGATTGTTACATTGCTAGGTCGTGTTGACAAAAGGGGTTCACAGCGCCCTAAAAGTTATGAGTTGGGTTTTTTACCGGCACCTGTTGTGCCATCCTCCGCGGGGGTCCAAAAATCTGTCTCCTTAGCAAAGAATTTGGAGCTCATTTTCTTGATAAAGCTATCGGGCAGTTTCTCCAAGGGTTGGTAACCCGGGTGGTGGGAATCCTTGTAGGGATTATTATGCTTGGTGTTGTAGCAGCAGATAAGGGACCAACGCTGATGCTCGGAGGTGTTTTGATCCGAGCAATGAAGGAGATTACTGTGGAAAAACAGAGCATCACCTGGCTCCAACTCTACATAAACTGATTCCATCACCTTCATGGCTTCATTCACGCGTTCAGGGTCGGCACCAGTCTGGTTGCCATGCCGGTCATGGTCAACACGTCCCATTTTGTGCGAACCCTTTAGAACCTTAAGACAGCCGTTCTCACGTATATTGGGATCTAATGCAATGAAGACTGAAGCCATGTCAGGATAGAGACAGCCATTCTGGTACCAATACCCGTAATCCTGATGCCAGTTCCACGCACCACCGATGTGTGGTTGTTTGATGCTCATCTTGCTGTGATAGTGATACACTTCGTCATTGAGTAGTTGCTCCATGGTATCAACAATACGTTCACTGCGGGCAACGGCACCCCAGAGATTCTCCCCGGCCTCATTCCACAACACAAGTTGGACTTTGCTGCCATCAACATCAGCAATGTCGTGAACATGGTGTTCAAATGAAGAATCAGCTTTTGCAGCGGCACGAAGAATACCGGTTTCTTCTGCATCGAACAGATTGCGTACGATAAGAAAGCCATTGCCCTGAAAGGCTGAAACTTGTTCTGTAGATAATGTAACCATAAGCTACAGTTTACATGAAATTTGGCAGTAAAGACATGTTGGGCGCTGTCTCATTGAATAAATAAAGTATATTTGTATTTAACAATGCTTAAAACGTAATCATTAGAAGTATGTCAATAGGCTCTTTTCATGTAGAGCAATTTTACGCTCCACAAGTCCTGAATGTCTATGAACAAAAACCACGCTACTTATTTAGGCCTACTACTTATTATTAGTAGATTACGTAAAACACTTTGTTGCCAACAACCAAGAAAAGGACCGTAACAACGTTAGCGTTGAGGTTTCGGAAAGATTAATAGCGAAAGGCATTAACTTGGAATTACTTCCTAGACACCAGGCAGTTGGTAATCCTGAAGTAGACAATCAACTACACCGGTTTTATGAGTCATATCGTAATAATTTGGCCCGCTTATATCAGTGAGGAAATTAATCTTTTTGTCGATCGCGGTACAGCTTGCGGCTGGTATCATATAGAGTTTCTTTCTCTTCCTTGCTTAATCCATCATAACCAACCGTATTGATTTTATCGAGGATTTGATCTACTTCCTGCTGTAGCTTGGCGCGGCGGGTTTCTTTTTGATTCTGGACAGTTAGACCGAATTCCCTGACATACTTCCGAATAGAGAATTGGATATCCTTCCAGCGCCAAAAGTAACGCAGATAGACAAAGCCTATGGCAACAGCTGATAAATGAGTAATGTGACTGATATCAGAAGCGGTATTCATGGACAGAATAAATTCCGTTGCTACTAAAAACATGACCAGATACTTGACCTTAATTGGAAAAAGGAAATACAGATATACAGTACGATTAGGGAAAATCATACCAAATGCAAGTAATATGCCATACACTGCTCCACTGGCCCCTGCAAGGGTGTGATTGGCGTTACTTAAATTTAACGCTAACCATACCAATCCAGCGCCCACACCGGTTGTAAAATAATAACGTAAAAAGGCTTTACGGCCCCATATTGATTCCAATTCAGAACCAAACATCCACAAGACAAACATATTAAAAAATACATGCAGAAAATCCTTATGGATGAATAGATAAGTGAATGGTTGCCAAACTCTTGGCCATACCGCACTGGATGATAGACCAAAAAGGTCTACCACTGGATTGAAAAATGGTGTTGAGGGATTTTGAGAAATTATTTTAAGCAAGAAAATAATAATATTTGCCCCGATCAGGATTTTAATCGCCTCTGTGAATAATCTTGGACGAAAAGAAAAATCTCCCTGTTCAGATTGAAATTGGTACCGCATAGTTAATTATAAGCAGGTAATTTTTTGTTCAGAAACAAATTCTTTGGATTAGTAAAAGGGCTCATTTTACTGTATGGTGCTTCTGGCACTTTCAACTGCGGCATGGAATACAGGGAAACAGATAGATTTTCTCTGTTCTGATATTTAAGTATTTCATAGGCAGCACTGATAAAAACATCCCGCGGTAGGATTCCATTTATATTTGAAAATCCATATTTTCGTAATCCGTACTTGATAAGCGTGGAACAATTATTGGTGAATAAATTGAAATCTGCCCATTTTTCCGATTTTTTAGGGTTTACCGGTGTATTATGAATCATTTCAAGAATTCGATCGAAAATAGAACGCATCTGAGAACCATTAATCCCTTCTACACGTAACACATGAATCGTGCGCATGAAATTCCGACCGAACTTATCGTAGTAAGCAGTACCATCATCTAAAATTTCGAATAATCCAGTGTTAGGCGACGGTGCAAACTCCCCAAGTGCGGGACGATAAAAGTACTCTTCAATCGATATCACTTCATTCTCATTGATTAGGTGAGAATAATTATAAATTCTGCCGTTTACACATATTGCGTTATGACCAAATAAAGAGGGCCAATATTTCACTAATCGTTCATTATAATAAAGTTCCATAAAATCAACATTAGCCAGAGGTATATCCGGCCAGATAATTACAATAGGCTCTCCATTTTCATAATCTTTCTGTGGGAGCAAGCGAGCACAAACATTTTGGCCGGCCCAATGTTTGATATAACCATCCCAAATACGATTCTCTTCAAGAACACGACTATCGTCACGTCTCAGAAGAAAACTATTGGTTTCATCAGCAGTTAATATCCCTGTATATACCGTATTGCTCATGCAGTTACCAGAGCCTTTAATACTCTAAGTGACTTCAGTTCTTTTAAACCATCAAAGTGGTAATACAAACAACTATTGATATACTGACTGATTACTTTACGGTCCTTAGAAGAAACTGATAATTCGTTTAATTTGGACTGGAAACCAGTGTCTGATAAGTTTCCAGATAATAAAAAGGACAATATCTGCGTACTATTTGGTCCCTTAGTTGGGTCAGGCAACACTAAGCCAGCGAGTTCCCTGTTATCCAAATCTGGTTTAAAGCCGAGTAGTGTTAATAATTTTATTTGATAATACCAGTATACCAGATTTAATTGTTCTGCTCTCGTATCAATTGTATTAAGTATATTTAGTAACTCGATAAATAATTCGCTGTGCGGATCATGATCCGTTATTGTCTTTTCTGTCAACTCTACAACGGCCATACCATAAGCAATACGTTTTAAATCCCCATGAATATTATTATAGGTGGTTGCGAAATTGGCCTTGCTTACTGTTTGCATATCACGGCGTTCATTATAATAAAATACCAAATCAAGATGGCTCATTGGTTCATAGAAAGCAGTCTGGGGTGATTTTTTACGCTTTGCGCCGCGCACCATAAAACTTATTTTTCCCATTTCCTGGGTGAAGCAGCGCGCAATTATACTTGTATCGCTATAAGAAAAACGTCTTAAAACCACCGCCGGAGAGTGGACAATCATATAATAGATTTAATACGCTTTTGAAAAAACAACTTCGTGCTGCGCCTTTTTCCCAGAATAAATGCAACTAAGGCCAGATGGATCACTATCAAAGGGGATGCAACGGATGGTGGCTTTGGTCTCATTCTTTATAGCATCTTCTGTTTCAGGAGTGCCATCCCAACCACAGCGAATATAGCCACCATCATTTGAAATTATTTTTTTGAAATCAACATAATTATCTACTCTATTTGTATTGGCATTTTGGAAATCTTTCGCCTGCTGTAACAGTGACGATTGAATTTCAGTTAACATTTTTGGAATCATACTTACCAATTCTTTTACTTGAACCGCCTGTTTGTCCCCATTATCGCGACGCACGAGAATCACCTGTTCATCTGATATATCTCGCGGACCAACTTCTAGCCGGATCGGAACACCTTTCATCTCCCATTCATTAAACTTAAACCCTGGTGAATTATTACTCCAATCCACTTCAATACGCACACCTTGGTCTATTAGATCCCCTAAAAAAATGTCCACATATTCCTTTATTTTTACCTCGTCTTCCTCATTTCTTACAATTGGTATTACCACAGTCTGTATTGGTGCAATTTTTGGTGGTATACGTAAACCTTTATCGTCTCCATGTGTCATCACTACACCACCGACTAATCTAGTGCTCACGCCCCAACTAGTCGCATATACATATTCTTCCTTATTATTCCGATCTTGAAAGGTCACATCAAAAGCCTTTGCAAAATTCTGTCCTAAATTATGCGAAGTGCCGGCCTGGAGCGCGCGCTTATCTCCCATCATCGCCTCAATGGAATAGGTTTTATCAGCACCAGCAAATTTTTCCGACTCGGTCTTTAATCCAGTTAATACTGGCATGGCAAGATAGTCTTCAGCCAACTGTTTATATATTTCCAAAATCTTCAGGGTCTCTTGTTCTGCTTCAGCTGCAGTTTCATGGGCCGTATGTCCTTCTTGCCATAAGAACTCCGTAGTCCGTAAAAACAATCTTGTGCGCATTTCCCAGCGAACAACATTTGCCCATTGATTAATCAATAGCGGAAGGTCACGATAAGACTGAATCCATTTTTTATACATAGACCAGATTACTGTTTCCGATGTAGGCCGAACAATTACTTCTTCCTCAAGCTTGGAATCTGGATCAACTTCTAAATCTTTTCCATCAGCGGTAATACGCAGTCGATGGTGAGTCACTACCGCACACTCTTTAGCGAATCCTTGAACATGCTCCGCTTCGCTAGCAAAAAATGATTTCGGTATAAAGAGCGGGAAATAGGCATTCTCATGGCCTGTGGCTTTCAGCATGGAATCCAGTGATCCTTTAATATTTTCCCATAATGCATACCCATAGGGCTTGATGACCATGGTCCCTTTCACGGGGCCATAGTCAGCCAAGCCTGCTTTAATAATTACATCGGTATACCAAGCAGCATAATCTTTACTTTGGGGTGTAACACCTTTAGACATATTATAATTATAATGATTAGTCGCAAGGAAATTAGCGGGCTTGCTCAGGTCATTCAATAAAAACATTATTAATCGCCCATTTTCTCAATCCAATAATCATACTATTTTCCTGTGGCAAATTGAATGAAGAACGTAACTCTTGTAATAATGTTATATATTGTATTTTCAGTCATTTTCATGACCAGTTGCGATCGACAAAAGGTGACCGTATTTAGTAATTGCGTCATACCTTCTTTCCCGGCAGCAAATTCAATTGCCTGCGCTGATGGGAAAATCACTTCTATTGGCAAGGATTTGACCGGCGATATAATGATCGATCTAGAAAGGGGTGTAGTGTACCCTGGCTTTATGGATGCTCATTTGCACTTGGCTTGGTATGGTAAAGCAATGGAGATACTTGACCTAGTTGGGACCAAAAGTGCCGCAGAAGTAACCCGCATTGTTGCTAACTCCTATGATGGATCTAAGCAGTGGATAATAGGCCGTGGTTGGGATCAAAATGACTGGCAAGAAATACAATTTCCTACTAAAGAAGTGCTTGATATGGTGGCTATCGATCAACCCGTTTATTTGCATAGAATAGATGGACACGCTATCTGGGTGAATTCACGTGTGTTATCCATATGCGGTATAGATCGTAATACAGTAGATCCTATGGGCGGTAAAATTATCCGTGACAGCAGTGGAAATCCAACTGGGGTATTTATTGATAATGCCATGGATTTGATTAAAAGATTTGTTCCTGATAATAGTATTAATGATAAGCGGCGACAAATAATAAACGCTGTCAGAAAATTGAATCAATTTGGATTGACTTCAATTCATGATGCTGGAACAGATATAGAAACAGTTAACATACTGAAAGAATTAATTGCAAAAGAACAATTGCCTATCCGCGTCAACGCCATGTTGAATGACAACTCTGAGGATTATCAGGAATTTTTAAGCAAAGGTCCAGATATCACTAACAAATTTCTCTCCGTTCGTACGGTAAAAATATATTTTGATGGAGCGATGGGTTCCCGCGGTGCGGCGCTACTAGAACCATATGCAGATGATCCAAAAAACATTGGGCTTAATTTAACGGGAGAGAAAAAAATAACTGAGAAGGTAAATCAATTCAATGCAGCGGGATTTCAAGTTGCAGTCCATTGTATTGGCGATCGAGCTAACCGACTGGCGCTAGATATATTTGAAGTATCCGGAAACCAAAATTCCAGAAACAGAATTGAACATGCGCAGATTATCCACAGCGATGATCTGCCCCGTTTTTTTAATTTAGGGATTATCCCTTCGATGCAAGCGACACATTGTACCAGCGATATGTACTGGATAGATGAACGTCTAGGTGAAGAACGCCTTCATGAAGCATATCCTTGGCAATCGCTATTACAAACAGGTAGCATTATCGCTGGAGGGTCCGATGCACCAGTGGAAATTCCAAATCCACTATTGGGTATACACGCAGCTGTAACCAGGCAAGACACCAGCGGGTGGCCCACTGGAGGGTGGCGGTCAAATGAACGAATGACCGTAGACCAGGCGCTTGCCTCCATTACAAGTTGGGCTGCATACAGTATGTTTGCTGAATCCTACCTTGGGAAAATAGAGCCGGGATATATGGCTGATTTCACGGTTCTATCCCAGGACCTAAGTACAATTGATCCAGTACAAATTCCCAGTGTAAACGTTCATTTTACAATTGTGAACGGTAAGGTGGTCTATAAACGATGATAAGTAAAAACGACATCAAACAACTGTCCAGGCTATCTACCAAAAAGGGGCGTAATGAATACGGTCTATATTTGATTGAAGGATTGCGCATCATCCGATCTGCTTTACGCGTCCAAACACAAATCAACAGAATATTTGTCACTGCTAAATTTGAGGAGTCTGTTGATTATCAATTAATATCTAATCGGCTTAACCAGATACTGAAACCAGAAATCATAGATGAAAAAACTATGAAACAGATCACACAAACAGTGACTCCATCTGGGGTTCTAGCTGTTTGTTCATTGCCCAAGATAACTGAATTACCATCAACCATAGCATCTAATTGGCTCTATTTAGATAAAATCGCTGATCCTGGTAACCTTGGCACATTATTACGATCGGCAGCGTGGTTCGGCACAACACAGGTAGCGTTGTCACCACATTGCGCTGACCTTTTCAATCCAAAAGTAATGCGTGGCGGTATGGGCGCTCATTTTTCATTACAAATGGTGACAAATTGCGATCTACGTCAATTTAAAAGTTCAGATCATTTAATCATTGGTGCCGATCACAGGGGCATGTCTATTGTCGATTTTAATCACAACGCTAAAGATTGGGTGCTAGTTATCGGTAGTGAAGCCCATGGTATATCGAAAGAAAATAGTAACCATATCAAGTATTCCTTATCCATACCAGCAAACGGATCTGGTAACTCGCTAAATGCTGCGGTCGCAGGTAGTATAATGCTATATTGTTTAAATAATCTGTAATTTCTAACCCAATTGAACTTCTTTCCTTTCAGGGGCAATAACCGTAATTTTTCAGAAATGGATAAACCTGGATCTGAACTGACAAATGAACCAAACTGTCTCAGTAAAACTAGCATTTGGAGT
>CAYYXU010000070.1:0-8553 GCA_964475645.1 uncultured bacterium
CGGGTTATGAGCCCGACGAGCTACCAGACTGCTCTACCCCGCGATCGTTAATTTTCTATAAATAAGCGCCGGCAAAGTTAAAAACAAATTCATCGCAGTCAATGGGGAGATTTACGTTAAAATCCTAACCGTAATTCGGTAGCAAACCGCAGACCTTTTGCATCTTCGAGAAAACCACCATTCTCACCGAAGCCGACATTCCACTGGAAGCCACCAATATTAAGGGAAAAACCACCGCCCCAGCTAAATCCGTGGAAACCACCTATACCAACGCCCAGATAAATGGGTAAAATAGGCGTCGTTTCTATTTCCAGACCCACAGAAAATTTTGAGTCCACACCAGTAAAATAATCATTATCTGGATACTGCCGCAGGGCAACATCCACAGTAAGAGCTTGTGAGACGCGATAAGTTCCGCCCAAAACAACCTGCGCTGGATATGTAGTTTTGCTAGATACACTGGCGTACGTTGTATCAAGAATTGTAAAGCTTTCCTGCAGAGAATCCATTTCTGCACTGCTATAATCAGCAATATCCTCCAGATCCGCAGATAAGAGACTGATCGAAAACTCATGGGTTTTTTTAAATGTCTCCGGCCAGGTTACAGAACCAAGTAAATTTTGCAAAGCCAGGCTTATACTCAGTTGCCGATTGATATCCGCCGCAATCCCCAGGTCCACGCTGAATCCTTGGCCAAATATAGGTGATTTATCATCCTTAAAATTGCTTACCAAAGTCTGTTTGCCCTCAATAAATAAACTATCTGAAGTTGAACTGAGCATTAATTTGTTAGATTCCAAGTGGACATCAGTAAGGCCCAGCAAATAATTCACGCCCGCACCGGCATAGAATCGATCCACTTTATCAGCCAATGCTGGTATCTGTAATTGCCGACCATAGGCCAACGAGAGTGGTGCAACAGCCAACAAATCCAAGGACAAGTCAGATAAATCCTTCGGCTGATCAAACTGCACACCATTGAAAATCACATCCATAATTGTATTGGGCAAATTAGCGCTGGTGAATATCTGGGGCTGGACCATGGATATAGCAAAATTACCCATGCCAACATCCAACCAGTTGCCACCACCCTGGAAATTGATATCCAACCCTGCATTGGGGAAAATAGCCAAAAAACTATCTTTTGCACCTGGTTCCCGCAGATCAATACCACCGAATAATTGATTGTTGATCCAATTCGGATATAACGCATTATTACCAATATCACCTCTTATCCCAAATACAGTCATAGTGAAATACGGTGTTATTTTCTCGCTCGGAGGCATCGGATCCTCTGAGGTAACGACCCAGGCATCGCTGTACCCTGCGGCAATAATGGAATCGCGTAATGCATTCACTGAGTCCCTGGATGTAAGATCACCAACACGAAATTTATATAATGATTCTTCAGCAATGATTGCTGTAGGTAGGTCACGTCCAAATTGGGACTTGTAAGCTTTCTGCACTTTTTTCACTTGTCTGTAATCAGGGTTAGCCACCAGCTGAACAGAATAATAATATATTGTGGAATCGGTCGCAATTGCGTTGGTATCACTTTTAAACAAGGCCAATGAATCAGGCATATATGATTCCAGAGAGTCATCTTGCACCGTTCCCAGCATCAGTATTTCGCCATAATGGCCCAGATTAGCCGGATTGCTACCGAGGGCATGGTTACCAAGAGACCTAGTATGATAGGCCCCTGCAGTGGCTGTTTGTAGCGGATTATTATTGGCTAACACCAATGCGCTATAAACCAATGATACAAAAATGGATCTCATTAGCCATCCCCGGCCAAATCAGGACCATCAATAAAGTATTGCACGCGCCCATAGATATTTAGCCACATTTTATCCGTACTCAGGAAACGGGAAGGAATCGGATTACCATTACTGTCTGTCTGACCCAGGACATTAACAAGCACCTGCACATACATGCTATCCTGATTGAATAGTCCCAGTCGATTATCATTTAAATCGATCGAATCAACACCTGCTGAACCAGCCATGATAAGTAGCGCATCAACCAGGATATCCGCATCACCAGATTCGAAATCCATTGTATCCCGACTCATAAGCACCGTTAGGGTACTTCCGAATTCAAAGGAATTATCGTAGTTGATAAAAACGACTACATCTTCGATCTCCTCTGGTACCGTCTCCACCGCATCAGCTTTGGTAACCAGCTTAGGATCAGTACTGATCGATGCATCGGGACCTATTTCCAGTTCCAGCGGTGCCCGCACAGATAGTAGACCGGCAATCATATCCGTGGATGTTACTGTCCCAGAAGTACCATCACCGCCTACACGCGCTGAACCATAGGCTAGGATCTTGTCGGGCTGAATATTGATCAATGTACTGGCATCGGGAATAATCACTTGCGAACTGTCAGTTATATTCCAGTTCGTAATAGACGTGGTCTCGATTTCACCGGCGGAATTACTAGCATCCATGGTCAGATCCAAAAATACGGGAATGGTAATGTCTGATTCAAAATCAATGATAATTTCCACATTGGAAAATTCAAATCCATCCATGTCATCTGGCAGGGCCGATATTTCCTGTTCAACCGTATCAATAGTGACGTCCACCGTATCAATAATACCAGTGATCGAACCAAACCACAGCGTATCAATCAATACATCAATAGCAATGGAGTCATTTAACGTAAGGGTGAGTAACTGGTCAGTGGGGATGGACAGGGTTGAGGAATAATTTACGCGTTGGTCGTTGACGGGCAGCGTCAGGCTGTAGCCTGCTAGATCAATGGCCTGTTGGACTGGATCCGTGGATGAAATAATTTGTAAAGAAGTTTCTAGAGGATTACCGCCCAGTGTCAATTCATCAATAGAAAACAATACATCCGCTTCCAGGCCAATAAAATTCTGTATAGTCAGCTGGATTTGACCAGAGTCAATCAAAGCTGTTTCCACATTTGTATCATTATCCAGTTCGATCACATCTGTATCCACATTATCATCTTGACTGATGTAGCCTGTAACCGCGTTAAATGTCAGCCCTGTTAAAGTGATCATCGTAGATATAGAGTCATTTAAATAGTACGTGTTTGATTCCGATTGGGTTATAGTTGTTGTACTGTAGGTCAGGCGCTGGTCCGTAAGACTTACAGGCTGTAGATCATAACCATCCAATACAATTATATACTCATTATCTCCGGGATTGATGGTCAAGACTGTATCCAGACCTGTACCATTAAGAACCAGTTCCGGTACTGTTAACTGCACATCTGCAACACCACCAATATTATTACTTATTACTAGGTCCATCTGACCCTCTGATATGGTCGCACTCTGGATTTGTGATTCCGATTCAATATTGACATTCCCTCCCTCGATGATTGTCTGAGATTCAATCTCACCCGTCAACGAGCTGAAATAAATGTCTGTAATGCCTAGGTCTAATTCCACATTATCTGTCTGTGAAATAGTTACAATATTTGTATCAGTATCAGCAGTAGTGATCAAGTAGTGGTAATTAAGGAATTGATCAGCAAGATCCATGGTCATGGTCCAGCCAGTCATATCCACTGGAGATAAAGTGAGCGTATCTGTTGGTAGGTTAAAATTCTGCTTAAATGTGGAATCGGTTGATCCAAAATATAGACTGGGAATAGTCAGGTGAACCACACCAGTCAACGGTAGACTATTGGTAATTGTGATTTCAAAGTTCCCTTTGGATATAACTGCTTCCTCAACCAACGTTTCTGATGGATCCAGGGTAATACTGCTACTGTCAGCAATAGATTGTGTCGATACCACTGCACTGGCCTGGGTTACCTGGAATTCCCGGGCTGTCAGGCCAACAATAAACGTTGAACTCAAATCCGCAGTGGTCACGGCTACCTGCTGGCCCTGAGAACCATTGGATGTCCCGGATACTTCCACCAGCATGCTTCCCGGTAAGCTCATACCACTAACATCCTGACTGACTGTTGCAGAATCACCAGCTGCGATCTCCGTATTCCAGATCAATTGGAAGATCTGAGTTCCAATATTATTCTTGATATCAATATATATGGGAGCGCCCAGGGGAATAAATAAATTATTTATGATTTTTACATCTATATAACCTGAACTAAGTGCGACAGAAGTGAAAGAATCAAAATTTACCGATTTCTGCTGTGGGATAAGGGCCACCGTATCTACTAATACCTCTGCAGTGCCTCCAGCAGCGGTAATAGCCGTTTCAATAGCCATCACCAGCGTTGTGGGCATCACATCTGAGAATGAAATAGGATCTATTTCTTCTCCACCAATATTATCTAACTCAATCAAACCGATCTCCGCATCAATAAGCGCCGTAATATCATCCAGGCCTACAGAATCATACTTAATAGTGAAACTTGTGGTTGAGCTATCGATCGTAACCGCACTTGCAAATTGGACGAAACTCTTTTCGATAGGATCAATCTTCAATTTATCACCCACTTCCACTGAATCCAGCTCTATTATTTTATTGAAAACAAAGATTGAATCCCCTCCCTCACCAACTGGGAAGGTACTGATCAATGAATCTTCGAGAAATTTGTTTAAATCGATAGTGGTCTGAATAATGGGTGCTTCCAATGTGGTAGACCACACTGGCAACTTATCTGCATCAGGTTTTTCCAGTGCACAACTGGTAAAAAAGATCGCTGAAAAAATAAGTGTTATACGTTTCATTTAATGAAATCAGACAAAAATGCTAAAAATCATTACAGAATAGCAGTTTGAAACTAAGGGGAATAATACTACGAAAAAAAATTTATTTACGGGTAGACTTGCTGTAGTTCATCAAGGAAATAAGTCGTTGGATCATCATAGAAATCGATGAAATTTGCTGCGCTGGAATGACCTGGGTACGGTGCGAAGTGGTGTTCGATTGTGGAATTCCTCCAGACCAGTGCCCAAGCTGTTTTTTGAGAAAATTCGTTATAGTTTATGGCTGCTAGTAGATAATCCGTCCACCAGTTGGCAATCGGAATATTCTCAATCCCCACTTCCGTCAGAGCAGCTACCTTACCGCGTTGTATTGCCAGTTCATTTACAATACTAAGCGCTTGCCCCAGATCTGTTACAGCTGGCATGTTCCAGAGACTATAAGAATCTATACCGAAAATATCGACCCATTCATCCCCGGGATAACGGGCAAGATATTCCTCTGCACTGGATATATCCTGGGGTGATATGGCATAAAGCAGATGGTGCAGATTGGATTCATCACGGAAATATTCTACGGTCATCTGCCACAAGGCATTGTATTCGGCTGGCGTGCAGCTATTGGCCCCCCACCAGGACCAAGTATGATTATGTTCATGATAGGGACGCAGGATAACCGGGATATAAGTCCCCTCTGATGTTTTGATTCGGTCGAGAAAATCGGCGATATGTTGCAGAGTAGATCTGTATTTCATATTATCAGACTGCCCCGGCAAAATACTTGAAACCGCTTCAGAATTGTCCCAAGCATTTTGATCAGTAACCGGGTTATCAAGGTGCATACTGATAGTGATAATGCCACCAAAATCATTGATCTGTTTCATCCAGTCTATCATATTGTCAAAGTTGACACCATCAAGGTTGTTCTGCCTATTGATATCCCCTAGATCCCAACCAAACACCGCTGGATAATCACCACAAACAGCTTTTACATCGGAGTGATCTACTTGCGCCCACCAGCCAATACCATAAGCTAGGTCATCCTGGTGGCCAAACATTGTACCGGTACCCGCGAAAGTGCGTAGGAATTCATATAATGCCACTGTTTCCACAGTGGCTCGAGAATCTACAAGAAAATCGTTCGTTACAGGGTAATTTATTTGTTCCTGCTCTTTATTCTCAGTGCAAGCATTAAAATTCAGAAAAAGACAGATTATCAGGGTTATCGATGTTAGATGTTTTATCACGCTATTTATCTATGATTAGGGTACAACTTACTGTCAGATGATCGGAATAGCCGCCCAAAAGACGATTACCTGCCCAAAACCGAAAAGGATAGTGAGCATATTTTCCTTCCTGTTGTCGATATTTTGGCTTATCCAAAATTTCTAGCGAACCAGGTAATACTTTTAGCGGCCCCGAATTCATTAAACCGGAACTAGCGATTATCTGATCCAATAGATTATCCTGCCCGCGATATACATAAGTACCTACACCTGATTTCCCAACCAACGGATCCATTAAATTGGTAAATGGATCCGCAGATCTTTGACCATTATTCATATCTATAAATGCTAATATATTTGAATCTAATGGTTCTTCATTAAAGTCACCTATTAATAATATATTGGCGTTTGGATCATCTGCCAATAAGTCTAGCATCACATTTTCCGCTAGGTTTGCCGTTGCTGCCCGCTTGGGGATAGCTTTTTCCTTGCCTCCATAGTTTGAAGGCCAGTGATTGACAAAAATATGCAATACTTGCCCCTGGTAAGTGCCTTCAACATGAACAATATCTCGTGTGGGAAGATTTCCTGGTAAAACATTTTTTATCGCCCTCGAAGCCAGTAGGCTGAATACCGTCGGGTCATAGAACAATGCACAATCAATGCCACGACTATCGGGGGAATCAAAATGAATAATAGCGTAATCCCGATCCGTATAAACGCGATTTAATTCCGTCATCATAAATTTATTTTCTACCTCACAGATACCCAAAATATCCGCGTTCAAATCAGTGAGTACGGTGGCACAATTTTTTAATTTTAAATCATAGATTTCCTGGGTCACGTTTTTTTTGCCGCCACGGGCGAATTCATCATCATTTTTTTTAGGATCATTATCCATATCAAACAGATTTTCAACGTTCCAAAACGAGACCCGTAAACCGGGCGCCGACTGACCCCAAGCCAGCGTAGTACAAAAAACCACTATTAGAGTTATTTGAAACACTAGAAAAATATTTGCGAAGTATTTTCGGAACTTATTCAAACTAATGTAGTATGCTACAATAAAGGGAGCGGGATTAAAACCCAATATTCACCCTCCAACTTACCTCCTTGGTTTGGCTACCCCCGCTCCCAAACCCTTTTCGAATTTTAATCAATATCTTTTTCTGTATCATTTCATTATGATTGGCGGAATGATAATTTGATTGGCACACCGTTAAAATCAAAAGTTTCTCTTAATTGATTTTCTAGGTAGCGACGATAATTTAAAGGTACCAATTTAGGGTAATTAGTGTGACAAACAATCAGCGGTGGCGCTGTTCGCACTTGGTTAATGAATTTAATCCGAATCAAACGTCCCTTAATTGCAGGAATGGCCATCTTCTTAATTGTCTGATGGAGAAACTCATTCAATAATTTGGTATTAATTTTCTGCTGTCGTGCCTGGTGGACTTGATCTACAATTTTCATAATATTAGATACCCTGCGCCTAGTCAAAGCCGATATGAAAAGGATCGGGTAATTATCCAATGCCTTAAATTGCCGCTGAATTTCTTTTTTCATCTCTGCCATGGTATTGGTCTCTGCTTCTACCAAATCCCACTTATTGACCAATAATACTAGCCCCTTTCCCTTATGGATTACCAGGTCAATGATCGCTTTATCTTGTTTTCCAAAACCTTTCTCTGCATCTATCATTACCAAAGATACATTAGCATCTTCAATGGCACTGTGGGTTCTCACATTGCTGTAAAACTCAATATTATCACTAACCTTGGCCCGTTTTCTCAGTCCAGCAGTATCAACCAAGACAATGGTCTTTCCGTACCATGTAAAGGCTGTATCGATTGAATCTCGGGTAGTTCCTGCTATAGGGGTTACAATGGTCTGATCCTTTTGCAATAACGCGTTGGTCAGGGACGATTTACCCACATTGGGCATGCCCACTATAGCCAACCGCATATAACTTTCTTCATCCTGTTTTGCAGTAACTGGGTTCAGCGCAACGGTAATTTTCTCAAGCATGTCCCCAGTCAAACGACCATTCAGCGCAGAAATGGTCACCATTGGCTCTATTCCTAATTCATGAAACCGTAACTGCTGCTCGTCTGTTTTCAGCGTATCGCATTTATTGACTACCAGCATATACGGTTTGCCGGTCTCGCGCACCAGTTTCGCGAGGTCTTTGTCACTGGCCGTTGGATCTGCCTTACCATCAACTAAAAACAAGATAAAATCCGCCTCAAGGACAGCCAGTTCTGCCTGTTCGCGGACAGCAGCATTAAATACATCCGCATCATCAGGGATATATCCTCCGGTGTCCACAATATCGTACAAGTTATTTTCCCAGTCTAAAGTCCCCCTTATCCTATCTCTTGTAATACCTTCCTTTGCGTCTACAATAGCTTTCCGTTTTTCCACCAACCGGTTAAACAAAGTTGATTTGCCAACATTCGGTCGGCCGATGATGGCAATGATTGGCCTAGCCATGATTGATAGCCGCAAAAAATTCTATCGGAGAATCTCCCACGACCCGCACGGGAACTTCCAGCGCTTGCGAAATCTGACTCAAGGTCATATCATCCAGGGTCAAGGTATCATCCTCATTTAGGATTCGATTGGAAAATAATACCATATCCCCCAAATCCTGCTCTTTCAACTGGG
>CAYYXU010000071.1:0-8413 GCA_964475645.1 uncultured bacterium
GGTAAAAATAGGATCAGGATAAGTGCGAAAAAATGGTAAAAGGTATTATTTTTCACGGTAATAGCTTATTTCTTAACACAATCAGGATTGCTTTAATCGAGTCAGTTGGACTACTGTCTTGAAAGCCAACGGTTTTAGCATTTGAACCTTGAAAAGTTGTTGATCAATAGTAGAAAAAAGTTTAGCGAAAATAATTTTTATCTTATAGGGTAGAAATCTAATTAACGGAACCAGAATTAAACCGGTCAAGCCAAAATAATATATGTGTATTGTTTCAAAATGAGCACTCAGTTTTCGCCATCCAGACTTTTTCATAATATGATCAGCGGCCCAAGTGGTACGATTACCCCGGAAAACATTCCATTTCCGTTTCCAATTAAAGAGCAAGTTATGACCAAAAGTCTCAATGGCGATTAGTGAACCACCTGGTTTGAGAACACGAATTATTTCAGAAATTGCCAAATCCATTTTCAAACTGGAAAATGACCCATAATCAACGATAAGATCAAACTTGTTTTTGGAAAAAGACATTGCTTCCCCATCCATAACCAAATATTCAGTTGCCTGAGTTGTAGCAGCGCCTTGGGATTGGGCAATATTAATTGATTCTTTGGAAATATCAATACCAATTAGACTCCATCCAGAGGGAATTAAATGAACCGTCCGTGATCCAGTACCGCAGCCGAAGTCCAGCATAACGCCGGTTGGATTTACTGAAATATAATCGCGGACTAAATTTTCAAAATGCAGGTGGGCCGATTGCAGCAACAAATCATAAATATTATTGGAACTATCATTATTAGCAGATAATGCTTTCTTATCAGCTTGGGCCGCTTCCTCTTCCTTATAACCAACGTTTTGATCCAAAACCATAAGACTATATCCCTTCTGCATGGAATGCTTGGTACCGACCGGCGCCAGGCCAGGGCTCACTATGCTGCTGCACCGGAGCACGGCCCAGTAGCAGTCGCATGATACCAACTAACAAACCGCAACCGTGAATAAAGTGGAATAGAAAAAAACTAATTGGCAGCAAAAACACATGTAATAATTGTTTATAACGCCAAGCCTGTTGAACACCAGAAATAACAGCTAATAACCCATACAAGCCAGCCAAAGCAATAAACGGCCACCTGACCCACCAGAAAACCAGGCAAAGGGTACCGCCAATAATGATGCCCAGTGTGAAAATACCAGTCACAGCGTGACGAAAAGCAAAAGTGTAGTGTGCCAGATACCACATGTAGGCATTGTAAGGTGCATCCTGGACAAACATTTTTTTCAGAAAACGCCAGAGTGTAGGTTGGTTGAAATACCCAACCTGAATCTCAGGATTAAGCCAGACCGTGCCACCAGCAGCATTAATGCGACGGTTAAATTCATAATCTTGAGCTCGTACTAATCGCTCATCAAAAAGGCCAATCCTTTCAAAAATATCTTTTGTAAAAAAACCGTATGGTACAGTATCTGTTGGGCCAGGTCGCAAACTTGTCCGAAACCCCGAATCACCTACCCCGAACTTATGAGTGGTTAAAGCGTGAACTAGGCTGGCACAGTAGTGATTTTGGCTAATCTTTGGAATAACAATTCCACCGATATTATCCGCTCCGCTATTTTGTGCTGTAGTCTGGCATAATATTAAATAATCTGCGGGATATATGGCATGGGCATCAAGACGCATGATGTAGTCTCCAGTAGCTTGGCGGATACCGATATTTAAGGCAGCAGCTTGGTGTTTATGCGGGTTTTCTAGCAGCTTGATCCGGTCATCAGTGACTGCCAACTTACGAATGGTATTTTTAGTATTATCAATAGACATACCATCAATAAGTAATATTTCCCGGATTATCTGATCAGGATCTTCAAACTTTAATACACTGGTGATTACACCCTGGATAAACTTTTCCTCGTTGCGACAGGGAATCAATATAGATACGGTTATTTTGTCCAAAATTTAAAGTTATATTAACTGATGGTTAGATTTTAACTAGGTTAGGTAGGCTTTTTTATAGTATTTATAAGCTTCTTTTGAATCGGTAAACCATTTCTTCCAGGAGTGATTCGCGGTGGCACTGTGTTCATTATGTAAAACCTCTAGCGCAGGGTTGAACAAAATGGGGATATTATTTTTTTGCGCTATTTCAGCAACGGTGGCCTCCTCCCCATACATTTTAAAATTGTCATCAATCCAGCCACCACGGGTAAAATAATGATTGGAAAAGATCATAAATGATCCATGGGGTGCATAAATTTTATAGGCCGAGTTGACTTTTGACTTAAAAATAAAACGATAAATCAATTTGGTATACTTACGAATTATATGCATACAATACCCGGATATGTGATGAATATAGAACAAGGATAAATAGATCTTTTCTAACCTAGCTATTGGTTTAGCCATGTAGGGGTTTAAGTTTTTTCCTGAAAGTAATGATTTTATCGTAGGTGCGATAACAGGGTTGGTTGCAGGATCCAAAGCCAGTAGTTTTTTTATAAATCCGCGCTGCGAAAATACTATATCATTATTACAGGCGATTAACCACTTTGGCCCGATAGAGAATTCTAGCTTCAAATGTTTTATTGCTAGGGCAACCCCACCCCAATAATACGTATTCTGGTCTGAGTAAATAATCTGGGTGTGTAGCGAAGAATTTTGCAGCAAAGTTTCGAGTTCTTCTTTTGTTGTATTTGTTGAGGCACTATCTACAATCACCAGCTGTACCCGCTGGAATTCATGAAGTTTTTCCAGGCTGTGAATGAAATCCTCTGTAACTGAAGTATTTCTATAATTAACAGTAATAATTAAAATGTCCTTCATAATAATAGACGTTTGTGGATGAGAACCAACGGAATAGATGTTATTACCCAGGCCATAATAACACTATTGTAGTTGAAGATGCTTATAAATGGTGAATACAAAATAAAAGCATAGAATAAAGTTAAGGGTAACAACCACAGGCACTGCCCATAACAACACCTGTTATAGACCAACCTTGCTAGCAAACCAATTACAAACCCAGCTAGCAGCGTACCTGGTATGGAAAAATCTTCCACGAGACCACGAAAAAACGTGAAAATATTAGTATATCCGCGACCAGAGAGGTAGATATTTTCTTCATAAAAACCGATCTTACGATCAATCACGCCTAATAGATCCAGAGGACCAGAAAAGGTATTGGCCCCGAAAGCAAGACTTTTATATTGGTAGCCATTGAACCAGGTTGAAAATGCTGTAAGATGTCCAAAATAGGTAATACGGGCATTATCCAGCAGAGCCATGATAAGAAAGGAATCATCAGCGCCACTGCGTAACCAATTTACCGAAATAAAAATAAATACAAAAAATATCAGGGAAACTGCTGCTAAACCTACCGTTTTGATTTTGAAAGTTTGATCCTTCATATAAACTTTCGCGCCACACCAGCCAGAAAACCAAAGGATTGTGGAAAGTATTATTCCTGAGCGTACTGCCAGTGTCAAGCCGTATAACAAAGCTATGAGTAAAGGTAATAAGCAAAAATATCTTTTCCATTCCTGCTGCAAACGGTAAGTAATTCCACCCAACAAAGCGGCAGTGTAAACAAAATACATTAATCCCTTTACTGACCAGGACAATGTAAAGATACCGGTATCTCGATCGACGTAGAATAAATTAGGTAAGGATGATAAACTAAATAGGTCAAAGGTAAGGTTATATCGACTCGCCCCGGAGAAAATCAAGACACCTACTCCAGTTATAGATATGGCGGTAAAAACAAGGGTAAATTTAAACAGAATATTGGCATACCGATCCAGGGGCACACCCATAGTCAACGCCTTGCCCAGCCTGGTAGCAGGATCTACTTTATTCCAGACCGCTGAACCAAGCAAGATAGCAACAGCAAAAGAAAAGATATACCAGATACTAAACGGATATATTGGATTCTCTGGAGCCACAATCAGAGGAAGAACAATAAAACCAAACCACACCACCAGAAAAAAACTACCTGGTTCCAGCCAGGACTGGTTGTAAAGGCGACTGATCACAGCCAGGATAACCATGGCTAGTAAAACGGTAATTAGACTTACCAGGTCCAAAGGCGCGAGAGTATTCATGACAGTTGTAGAACCATTTTGAATTTCTGCCGTGAGAAATAAATGTTAGATAAAATGTATACGGATGCGGAAGCAATGTAGGTGTATGCCGTGGCGATAATTCCATAGCGAGGTAAATAGACAATGTTCCCAAGCAGATTAATGATCAGCGCACCAAGCATAAGCAAAACCATTAAGCCAGTACGCTGGTCCATCTCCAGCGGTTTATGACACAAGAGCGCAAATTGCCATAAAAATCCACCGACCAGTATCGGAAATAATAAAAATGAGTAAGATAGATCCAAGCCGGGCAGGATCAGCATAATCAAATCAAATATTATGCCTGATGCCAAGTACAGCACACCAATTAAAATGAAAAAAATAACCATTTGATATTGTAAAGCCTGGCGCCAAAGGATAATTGCCCCAGCTTGATCATTATTATTCCAGGATGACATTATCCGTGGATGGGCGGCTAAAGTGAGAGGAAAAAGGAGGATGGAAAATATTTTGATCACCAAATCAGTAAAACTGGCGTATATCCCTGTAATTTCGAAGCTGTAAAAATATTCAATAAAATAACGATCAAAGAATGGTAACGACAAACTTATTCCAAACCACAGTGATAAAGGAAATCCATAGCGAAAAAATTCGGATAAAATTAGTTTGTGATGATACCAGCCGCCACTTGTAATTGGCCAGAATATTTTGGAAAGGTCAATATTTATGGTTAATAATACCAACGGTAGCGCAATATAGGAACCAGCTAAACCAAGTAGCAAATATTTGTGATTGAGACCTAATACCCATAACAGCAGAAGCGGCAGCACGATTCCAAGAAGGGACTGCAACACAGTAACCATAATAATTGTATTGGGTCGCAATTGAGAGCGTAACAAAGCCGATAAAAACTGAAAAGAACATAGCGCCAGGAACAAGGTTAAACCAATACTGCTTAGTGGGAATTTTTGGTTATTTACTATTACTAAACTACTTATCACAAGGATCAAGGAACCCAGTAGCAAAGAAAACACCAACCCAATCAAGAATATTTGGGGCAATTTTTGATCATTTTTATACTTAGAATAGAATCGCAAAGTCGACTGATTCAACCAGCCAACAGTGAAGGCACTGTAAGCCATGAGAAAAGAAAGCTGAATACTATATTTACCATATTCTTCTGCACCAATCATTCTGATAAAGACAATTATCGCTATCAGACCCATTACACCAGGAATTATTTTGGTGACAGAATATTTTAGACTGTCTTTAATTAGCAGTGTGTGATCTTGACTCATTTTTCTAATATATGAAATTGAAAAAATGAATTATCATTGAATTAGCTGCTGAAGCGAAGATTACTAGATTATTGAGATTATAAAAATATATGAAGAAGTATTATAGTTGGAGGCTAATACTTATTGCAGTTTAGAGATTAAGCTAGGGTATATATACCAGTCATTCAAAACCTTCCATACCAAGGGAAACAAATATGGCTAAACCGAGACCGATAAACAGGGCTAAGAAAAGGGATAATAATATTTTGGGACTTGATTTTTTATAAGGTGCTACTGGTTCATCCAATACCTGCACAGTGGTCCCTTCCTCCACTTCTTCGATCTTAGCCAATTCATACTGCTGTTTAAGGGTAATGAAAATACCTTTTTGCACTTCTGTTTCAGTTGTAAAGCGTTCTTCTTCAAGCATAAGGCCTGGGGAATATTGAACCTGGCGGTTCCGCTCACGAAATTCTTTCAATTCTTCCTGGGCCCCTTCTAATTCGGCCTTACCATCCTTGATGCGACCTTCAATAAAGGAACGTTTTTCGGTAACCTGATGGGTCTTGAACTGTCGCTGCAGTTTATCTGACTCGGTAATAATTGCGGTTGCCAAAGTAGCAGACAAATCGGGCTCAAAAGCCCCTACTTCCAGGGTAATAATAGATGTCAGCCTGGCTTTGGAAACATAAATATCATCCTGAAGGATTTTTCCAGCCCGTTTGAATCGCTCATCAGCACCATATTTTTCCAGCCTATTCTGGTGCGTTAAAATCGCCAAGAGTGTTTGATTTTGACCATATTTTTTGGTATTGAACTTCCTGTCCAACAGTATTCCCGTCAACTTGCGGCTTTTCACGATCTCGGGGTAAATATCAGCAAAGGCAATACTTGAGCCGGATTGCAAAGGCAGCGCAAAACCAAACTGAGAGGCTAATCCTTGTATATTTGAAATTGAATTATCATCTCCAGTGGGCACCAGCTTGGCTGTAGCTATATAAACTGGTTGGGCCAATAAAAAAACATAAAGGGCGGCCAAGGTTGTTGTTGATAATGTAATCCCAATTAACAGCTTGAGGTGTTTTTTTAGTATATAGAAAATGAGCATTAGTAGCTTGATGATCTTAAGATATAAAACATAGTAGCAAAAGAAGCAGCGATAGAAGCTGTCTCTTTCAGGAATTCAGTAACATTAAAAGGTAATCTTTCTTCTTCCTGATGAACGATAATGACGGATCCTTCTTTTATCCGGGGCGGAATGAAGGAATCTTTGACCCGCACGTTACCATTGGGATAGATAATGGTGATATATTTTTTGCGTGCTTGCAGGGTAAAGCCACCAGCTGCCTCGATATAATTATTCAACCCCATCCCTCTATTGTATTGCACATAACCAGGGTTATATACTTCACCCAAGACCTGGACAACACCGGGATGATCTGGGACATGAATACTGTCCCCATGCGCTAATGAAAAGTTATAATTATCAAGAGCAACTTGGATACTGTCACGGTAAAGATGCATTCCATCCTCAAAAGCCCGGTCCGTAAATCCGCCGGAACGACTTAGTAACTCTTGTAGTGTTTCCTTGGGTTTAGTTAGCGTATAATATCCAGGAACATTTACCTCACCAGTAATCTGAACCTGCTTAGATTTCGCAAAATTCTTGTTTTTTCGAACTAGGATAATATCCCAGTTATGTAGTTCAATATTTTGTGTGTGGTTGCCTTGTTTCAATTCTTCCAGATTAATAGGAATAACCTTGGGAAAATTGGACTTAAAATCGCGGCGAATAATATCTGCCCGGGGGGCATAAATGGTCTGGTAATATGTTTCATCAAATAACCCGCCAACCATTTTTATTAGGTCTAGGATTTTCATACCCTCTTGAAAACCATAAATTCCTGGGTTCTTAACCTGGCCATAAATGTAGACGCTTTTGATATAATCCGGCGCAGAATGAGCCATAATACGGTTTACATTATCAATCTTCATTTGGTTAGCAGCATTATAGGGTACGTAGACCGCGTCGGCTGCATTTTCGGCATCTCGATTTAACAGACCAAGATTCTTTCGGTAAACCACCAGAGTATGTTGGGCATTGGTCCTTAAACCACCGGCATAATTAACAACACCAGCCACATTATCAGACCTATTGGCCTCGTATATTCCGGGACGTTTGACAGCACCAACCACTTCGATACGGGAACTGCGGGGTGGAATAAAAATAACATCATTATCCTGGAGGCGCATATTGGCCTGACCCGTTTCTCCAGACAACAGAAATGCATACATGTCGACCTGCTGGGGATCAGTTACTGGTCTGATAATCTGAATATTACGCAGACTACCGGTGGTATCCACACCACCGGCCTGGATCAATCCGGTGAGAACGGTAGAAAATGGGTGGACAGGATAAATGCCGGGTGATTTTACTTCGCCAACAAAGGTTACATTGATTGATTTCAACTGCCCCAGCGAAACATCCATGTATGTACTGGGCCGGGATCCTTTTAATGTTTCATATACTTTCTGAAATTGTTTTTCCAGGTATTTTTTGGCCTGTTCCATTGATTTACCCGTAAGGCTCAATTGTCCAACTCGTTCAACGTAGACCATACCCTCGCGGCCAATAGTGTAATTATCACGTAGCTGGGTTTCTCCCCAAAGGGAAATAATGATTTCATCCCCAGGACCCAGGATATAGTTAGGCGGCACCGGTAGATTATTCCAAATGGATAGAGTGTCCCGCATTGTAAAGAAATCATAGCCAAAATGCTTTAACTGTATTGCCTCATCTTTTTCTTCCAATTCAGCTTGCATCAATTCAAGATCCTGTTTTGTCGGCAAATCACCGTCAATTTCATCGTCTTCCATTACATCGGATGGCAAGATTAATTTATCCTGGCTCTGCAGCACAGATTCATATTGTTTCTTTAGTTTACGGATATCAGATGTAGATTGTCCCGAAACCAGACCGATAAAAAATAATTGCAGAATTAATATTGAAAGAATTTTTTTCATAATACTCTTAATTGGATTCACCATTGAATCTGCGAAAT
>CAYYXU010000072.1:0-8342 GCA_964475645.1 uncultured bacterium
TATCCTGATAAAATTCTATGAGAAAGTTACTAAATACGTAGATCCAGAAGCCGTATCAAGTATTACTTCTAAATTCTCTGAAAATTTCGATTCAATATTTTCCGGTACTGAGGAAGACCAAAATGAGCAATTGGAACGAATCAGATCAATAATGAATAATAACGACTTACTTAGAAATCGAAAAAAGCTGAAAGAAGTGGTTGATATTAGTGATAAAGATATGACCAAATTTAGAAGGATGATGCGTGACCCTGATCTCAAAAATAATATTGCGGAACTCAAAAAGCAGGCTACACAACCAATTCCGCCAGATTGTTTAATAGCTTATGTAGCAGATCTTTCAAAAAAAGAGTTTGAAATAAGTGTAAAACTCGAGAGCAAATTCATGCAGCGGAAAATGAGATCTGATGGTGGAAATGATGACGAGCGGTTAGAAGTGGGAAATAATTTACAACTGAATACAGAAGTTGAAGTTTATGGCAATAAAGCACGTGCAAAAAATTCAAAGGTATCTATTATTAGATGACACTTTTTCTTTTCCTACTATCTATCGATAGTTCACTCGTATTTATAAAATATCCATAATGAATTGATATGCTAGATCTTACAATCTACGCTGTTCCTTTATTTTTTATTTTAATTGCTTTAGAAATTTTGATCGGCAATTGGAAAAAAAACCAATCCTATTCAAAAAGTGATACGATTGCCAGCCTGAGCCTATTTGCGGGCAATGTTTTGGTTATCCTAGCAACAAAGAGCCTATTTTTCCTTTTTTATGCCCAACTGTATGAATACCGCATATTTACGATAGGTACCAATCTATGGGGCTGGGTCGCCCATTTTATTGCTATTGATTTTATATTCTACTGGTTTCATCGTGCTTCCCATCGGGTACGGTTTTTATGGGCTTCCCATGTTAATCATCATTCTAGTGAGCACTTAAATTTTGCCACAGCTTTACGCCAATCCTGGACGGGACCGTTTATGCGACCACTATTCTATTGGGTTTTACCAATTCTTGGTTTCAACCCAATGATGATCCTGACCATGGGCTCTCTTGCTACCATTTATGGTTTCTGGACACACACAGAACACATTAATAAATTGGGTGTCTTTGAATGGATTTTCGTTACACCATCGCACCATCGAGTTCACCATGGAAAAGACAAAGAATATATCGACCATAACTATGCGAATGTATTCATCTTCTGGGACCGCTTGTTCGGAACATTCGCGCCGGAGGGAAAACCTGTTACCTACGGCATAACAAAAAATATCAATACTTTTAATGTTTTAAATATAGCATTTCATGAATGGATGGCATTACTTAATGATTTATCATTGGCTAAGAATTTTTCTACGGCAATAAACTATTGGTTCAAGCCTCCAGGATGGCAGCCTAATATCCTGGAAACCAAGTCACCTTAATTATATATACACCCTTTTTTTAGAAAATATTGTTTGGATAAAAAATAGAAAAAATATTATTATTCGACCCTTGGTCGAAATACAAACCAATGCTTTCGAAACGCCAGTTAGAAGAACGAAAAATACGTCAGGAACGAATCCTATCTAGTGCCCTAGAAGTTTTCCGATCCAAAGGCATTGATGGTGCCACTATGGATTTAATTGCTGAAAATGCGGGCTTTGGTAAAGCCACCCTATATTATTATTTCTCATCCAAAGAGGATGTATTACTTAGCATTATGGAAGAAGGATGGAAATCGCTTCTTGATAGTCTTGAAATCATTATCCAAGAAGGAAAATATCCACGGCAAACTTTCATAAAAATACTTGTGCAAACTGCGCACAACGCCCGACAGAGTCCTAACTTATATGAATTTCTATTCCAGGCACCAAAAGCAATAAATATTACAGATTATAGAGAACAGAAATGGAAGCAATACCAAGGGCGTCTTTACGCCACATTAAAGGGTTTGCTTGAGGATGGGATCAAGCAAAAAGAATTTCCACAACTGGATAGCAGTCTGATGTTCAAGGCTATTGGCGGTTTATTTACTGGCATGATCTTTTTAGGTGAAAAGAATGATCCTGTATCGGAAAAAGATGTTGAAGCTCTGCTGAATAAGCTAATCACAACACCTTAGATAGAGTTAATAAATGAAGCGCTTTATTTATTTTATTTCACTTTTATTACCTTTATCTGGAAGTGACTTAATTGGAATTGTTATTGATGAGAAGAACAATGAGCCTTTGATCGGAGCAAATGCAATTTTGAGTAATGAAGACAATGGTGCAGCAACCAACCAACAAGGCGAATTCATAATTACAGATATCAAATCAGGTCACCACGAACTGGTTGTTTCCATGATCGGCTACAAAAATTGGTCCAAGTCAGTGATTATTAGCAAAGAGGGAAATTCGAGATTGATTATATTTATGAAACGTGAGCCTTTGATTTGGAAAACCATAAACGTCATGGGCATGTTTCCTTCCAAACATTCTCCAGAAATAACCCAAATAATAACCCAGACACAGATAAAAAATAATAGTGGTTCTACCGTATCCAGTCTACTAAATAATCTTCATGGTATTGATTTGCAAATGGCCCATGAATATGGCCGCAACGTTAACATTTCAATCCGAGGATCATCAGATTATAAACCGGGTGGGTATAATAATAGAGTCCTCCTTCTAATTGACGGCTTCCCTGCTGCTATTCCAAATTCTGGTTCATCCGATTGGAATGCTATTCCTATTGAGAATATTGAGCGTATTGAAGTAGTAAGAGGGCCGGCATCCTCGTTATATGGACATAATTCTATGGGTGGAGTCATCAATATGGTTACAAAATCAGATAGTCCAAATAACATGGTAGCCTACCAGGCAGGTATTGGAAGTTTTAAGAATGGTGCATTGGAACTTAATTATAGCCGCAATTTGCACAAGTTCAATGTTTTCAGCACTTTTGGATATAATGCATCAGATGGGCATCGTTTTAACGCAAATCATAAAAATATTCGTAGTTCGATAAAACTTAACGGAAATATTTTTGGTAATCAAAGGTGGTTAATATCTTCCATAATTAGCAAATCGTTTAATGGACAACCAGGCTTTGTCTATGCTGATAACCCAGAATTAAAATCCTTTAGACAATCAGAACGAACCAGTAGTTATCTACATATATTTTATTCACGACCTTTACTATATAATGGAATCCTATCTACATCACTTGCCATAAATCATTTCAATACTATTTATAATGATAGGAATGATACCCCAGAGGGTGAATTGCAGGGATCCACAATATACAAGGATAAGAGCTATGTCTGGCGTAATGAATATCAAAAGGTATTTAATGATAAATCAGTTATTACGATTGGTACTGAAGTAGGGCTTGATCTTTCAAAAGCCGATGTGATCAATTTCATTTATGATCAACCAAAACAAAGTACCATGGCAATATTCAGTCAATTGAAGAAAAATTTCAGTGAAAATTGGATATTAGATTTTGGACTCAGGTATGACTATCGCCAGGTTCAAGGAGGCGAACAATATCGAAAAATTTTATTCGAAGCTATATCACCTAAATTAAATTTTTATTTCAAACCAAACAATAATGTACAATATCATTTATCGGTAAACCGTGGTTTCAGAGCACCTTCTATATCTGAGTTGTTTTTACAGTATGAAAGTAATTATGGATTGCAGTATCGCGGAAACTCACAACTACAACCTGAATTCATGACCGCAATAGAACTCGGAATTGCAAAATTTGAAACCCAACAGCAAACATGGTTTTGGAATCTTTTTTATAATTATTATAGTAACATGATCGATTTTGTTTATACCATTCCTGTAGAATCAATTAACCGCACAGATGTAGAGGGATATGGTTTAGAATTAGGATCCGAACTAGCTAATCTTTTCAACCTTGGTAATATAACATTCAGTTATTCCTATTTAAAAATGATGGATATACAAAACAGTGGACCAATCCTTTATCGCCCAGCTCATAAAGCTAAAATTGGTTTAACTAAAAAACTTAGTCTCATGAATATTTCATTGCTGTTTCGTTACAAAAGCACACAACAATATGAAGATTTTCTTAGCAATGATCACCCTATAGTTAATAATACGGTTCGGTTCCCAGTTAAAACATTGCCTGAATTGTTTCTTTTTGATCTTAAGCTATCTAAAATTTTTTCTAGCTTTGAGTTAGAATTAAGTATTAAAAATATATTTAATCAGGACTATGTCTTAATTCAAAATTACCCAATGCCTGGTATAACCTGGCATATCAACTTCTCAAAAACCATAAACGAATAGAAAAAGAGGAAAAATGATGAATAAATCCTTATTGCAATATTTTGCTCTAATATTAATAATATTAAGCATTGGCTGTGAAGACGAAAATTCCGATGATCTCGCTGAGTCAGGTACAATCCATGGTACGATTACCTTTAGTGGTATATGGCCAGACAGCGGACAAGTATTACTGACATTGGATACAAGCTTTCCTCCAACAGGACCACCGGCCAAATTTGAATATGTAACTTCAGAAAGCCTAGCTGATAGTAAATATGATTATTCTATGGATAATTTGCCCTTTGCCAGTTATGGGGCAATATCTGTTACATATTGGCCAGAAGATTACCCAAATGGTACTTATAGTCTGCTAGGTGGAAATTTCCAAGCTATGACGGTAACCCAGGATGAACCGGAATTAGAGGTCGACTTAAGCGCAATCTTTGAATAATCTATCAGATTTTTGGTATGGTATAATATCAATCATATAATTTTCAGAATCTCGCTTCCTTTTTAAAAAGTCAGGGTTTTTGTTGCGAAAGCGATGTCATCCCATTGCTTTCAAAAAAGCAATGAAGTAAATTGGTGAAATTCGAATATAGGTAAACCTGAAAGGCTAACATTATGGATCGCTTTAGATTAGTATTTGCATGCGCTGTATTTATTCTAGGCACTGTAACAATGCAAGCCCAAGACAGTGATAGTTTATATTTTCAGTTTGAACCCGACTCTCTCCATTTAACCATCGGTGATTCAGCAAATGTGAAGATAACACTATTTTCAAAAGATAGTTCCTTATCAAACAACCAGTTCCTAATGACAGGAGAATGGGAGTCAGTAGAGGTCAGGCCATGGATTAGCAACTTAGAAGGCATTGCTAATGTACAAGTAAAGGTATTTAAACCAGGTTCTTTTAAGTTGAGAGCTAGAAGTATCACATCTGATAGATTTAAGCGTGTACGGGACAGCATGCCCATTACAGTACCGTTCCCTCCTATTGCCAAAGCTGAATTTATTGATCCGCCAAGAACGGCTTATGAAGGTACAGCAATTAAATTTGCTGTGCGTGTTTTAGATCAGGCCGGTATAACCAGACAGGATGTCAAGCCAGACTTCGAATCATCTAACCCAGAAATAGCCAACTTTGATGAGTTTGGGCGCCTCACTGTTTATCGTCGGGGACGGGTTCAATTAACTGTAACAGCTGAAAAAATTTCCTCTTCAATCGATTTACGGGTAGCTCGAAATCCGGTGCGCAAAATAGATCTTTCCCTACATGGGAGTGATTACCGAACTGGGGACGTCATTACCTTTCAAGCCAAAGCTTTAACAGCATCTGGTAGAGCTGTTGAGGATGCTCCTATATTATTTTCCTTTACAGGAAAAGCTGTATATGGAATCGGCTTACCAGCTAGCGGACAAATAACACCACAAGGAAAGTTTGTAGCTGAAAATCCTGGTGATTATACTATTTTCGCAACTTCAGGAGGCTACTCCGCATCAAAAACGATACGTATTACAGCACGTAATATTCAAAAACGCGCCAAATTAGTAGGGCATGGATTAATAACAGACGTTTTTACTTCTGATCTATGGGTCTGGCAGGGTGTTGGTGAATTCAAAGACCGTGATTTTGCAGTCACAGGTACTTGGGAAGCTAATGGTGAAGCATATTTTTGGGAAGTGACAGATCCCTCAAACTTGGTCATAATTGATACGGTTACAGTGGATGCGCGTACTGTGAACGATGTCAAGGTATCGGCTGATGGTCAAATAGGAGTTTTAACTCGCGAAGGGGCATCAACCCGGAAAAATGGTATTGTTATTCTTGATGTAAGCGATCCATATGATGTCAAAATATTATCAGAGTTCAATGATGGGCTAACCGGGGGTGTACATAATGCATTCATTTATGATAATCATGTGTATGCAGTCAATAATGGAAGAAAATATGATATTATCAATATTTCTGACCCAGAAAATCCTTGGCGTGTAGGTAGTTATGAGCTAAAAACTCCGGGGCATAGTATACACGACGTATGGGTTGAAAATGGAATTGCCTATTCATCCAATTGGAACGATGGTATTCATGTTGTTGATATTGGAGGGTTGGACTTTTCGGAACGTAACAGACATACGATCATGAATAACCCTGTCTTACAAGCAGCAGGTAAAGGTAGTCACAGAAACCCAACGTTAATGTCATCAAAAACTGACACCACAGGACGTAACCACGCTGCTTTCCCTTTCCTTAGTGAATCCACAGGTGACTTTTACGTAATTGCTGGTGATGAACACTTTCCCTTTGGTCTTGGTGAAATAGAAAATATGGTTCCTGCTAATCCTAGAGGTGGGTATCACTTTTTGAATATGAATGATTATAAAAACCCAGTAGAAGAAGCAATTTATCAAGTTCCAGAAGCAGGGTCACATAATTTGTGGGTAAAAGGTGACACCCTATACACCGCATTTTACCAGGGAGGCCTCCGAGTTGTTGATATCTCTGGTGAGTTACTTGGTGATCTATACAAGCAGGGTCGTGAGATAGCCTTTTATTTGTCAAACCATAAAAACGGTCGGATGTCAAATGCAACTATGGCATGGGGTCCACAGCCATACAAAGATCTTATTTTCTTCTCTGATATGAACAGCGGACTATATGCAATTAAGTTGGTTGAATATGACAATGATGAAGAGGATTAATAAAATAAACTTTATTCAGAAATTAATTTTTACAATTCTATTTCTTTTATTGATAATTAATCCATTAAAAGGAAGAAATTATTATATCTATGTTACAGCTGAATCACAGGATGAAGTTCATGTGGTCAAATTTGATGGTAAAAAAGCAGTAGTTATTAAAGATATTCCTGTTGGTGTATGGCCACTGGAAATTGAGGGGCCTCACGGCCTTACCATATCACCAGATGGCAAATATTGGTATTTATCACTCGCCCACGGATTCCCATTTGGCCATGTATACAAATATGAAACTGGTTCAGATAGGATGGTTGATCGTGTGGAATTGGGCCTGTTCCCTGCTACAATGCAAATATCTGCCGCCACTGGTCTTTTATATGTAGTGAATTTTAATCTACATGGTGAACATGAGCCAAGTACGGTATCGATCGTTGATCCAGAAGAAATGATCGAGATTAAGAGAGTTGAAACAGGTGTTATGCCCCATGGTTCACGATTAACAAATGACGGGTTAAAACAATATTCAGTGGCCATGATGTCTGGAATTCTTTATGAAATAGATGTTCTTCAATTTGATATTAGTAGGACTTTATTTACAGGACGCAATAAACAAACTAACATGCAACATGCGATGAACTCAATGGACCATAATAAAGGAATGAAAAAACACGCTATGCATAAAATGCCTAAGGAGAAACCAACTTGGGTGTATCCACATCCTGCAGATACCCATGTTTATGTGGTAAATAATGGTATAGATAATGTTGTTGAGATTGATTTAAGAAAATGGGCAATTACTAGACAATTCAAGACCGATAAAGGTCCTTACAACTGCGAGGTTAGTCAGGATGGTAAATACTTGGTTGTAACCTATAAGTCCGCAGCAAAAACAGGTATTTGGGATTTAAATACCGGTCAAGAACTTGTCCGTTTAAAAAATACAAGAAGGGTAACACACGGCGTTGTTATATCGCCAGACAGTCGTTATGCTTTTGTATCTGTTGAAGGTATTCGCGGTGAGCCTGGTTCAGTAGATGTATTTGACCTGGAAAATCTTTCGTTAGTCGATCACGCCGAAGTCGGTAAACAAGCCGGAGGAATCGCATTTTGGAAAATGGTAGATTAAGCCTTTAATCTTTATTTGACTTGTAGCGCCAAATAAATAAAATAATTATACCGGCTATGTTTGGAAACCATATAAAGGGATTAGACCATGGTATTCCATCAATATAAAAGTCAGTAATAGGGTAAAACAGCTTTGTTGGAAAGTATTCCTTTGAATGAAAAGGAAAATCCAACAATATGTGAAACGGCCAACCCAGCATCGAAAAGGCCACATCTTTTCGAAAACGATAAACAATGCCGATGACAAT
>CAYYXU010000073.1:0-8054 GCA_964475645.1 uncultured bacterium
GCGCTGTCATGGAAGAAGCAATGATGGACATTATGTATCAAATCCCTGATATGGAATCTGTAGATAAAATAATTATTACCAATAAAGTGATTAAAGATGGATCGAAACCATTGTATCGCTACCGGAGAAAATCTGCCTGAATTATTTTAACAGTACCATCTTCTTGGTCTGCAAGTGTTCACCAGCCTTTATCTGATATAAATAAATCCCAGCACTCACTGGCTCGCCATATTCGTTAGTAGCATTCCAGATGACTGTCCTAGAGCCAGCATCTTGAGTTTTGTTGATTAGGGTCTTCACTTTCCTGCCGAGCATATCATAAATGGTAATTTTGACATGACTGTTCTCTGATAATTCATAGAGAAGCGTTGTAAAAGGGTTGAATGGGTTGGGATAGTTTTGCGCCAGCTGAAATTCACCTGGTAAAATATTTGTTTCTGAATTACTCATGTTTTCTACAATGTAAAATACACCTGGTATAGACTCATAATTCAAGTAAGGGTTCCCATACATATCAGTTAATTCCACGATAGTAAAGTCAATTTCAACCTCACTATTAGCAGTATTACTATTTATCAGATTATTTACAATAAATATTGGCCCAGATCCAGAGTCTATAGTTTCAATAGAATTTCCTGCTATAATTATCAATCCATCATCATTTTCATAGACATTTAAAAACCAGCCAGATGTTCGCTCAGTTAATTCTACCATGGGCGTCCAGGTACTGTCATTATTCCAATCTGTAAAAGGTTCATTATTATCCCAAACGCCATTATTATTATTGTCTGTAAATGGTTCAGCAGATGGCGTGAGATAATCTGGCGAATCTTTTACAGCTATGCGAGTGGATCGAATAGGCACCAAATTATCAAGGTTGATTTTAAAAACACCTAAGCCACCTGACGAGCTATACCCGGTATCGATGGAAACGGTTTGGCTCAGGTTTATTGCTGTAAAGTAACTAGGATGAGAAAGAAGGCACATTTCATTATCTTCTGAATCAATGGCGGTAATATCATCAAAAATGAGTTCAATTTCCTGGCCAGTACCGGTGTTTGCAAATACTTCCAGTGAAAGAATTGCACCATCACCAGGTGGAATAATAGGATTGTAAAAATATATAGTTTGATCAATATAACTAATAGAATCTGCGGTTGCTCGTCCAGTTAGTTCTAAGTTTTCAATGGATAGGATATTTGAGTTAGAAAAAAAATCAAATTGTAGTTCGGTAATCGTTTCAGTGTTTTCAATAAATATTACCAAATTTCCAATATCAAAAGCATATCCTGAGCCAATACCATAAATATCGTTTGTGGTTATTTCTCCAAAGGATAAATCAAATGTCATAATTGAATCTGGTGTTGAAATATTTTCAATGGATACGAAAGAAGGTAAATCATAGTAACTATTTGTGTTTGGTGTAGTACAACGGCTTAATGTATGATTATTTGTTGTGCCTGGGTAAGGATCTCCAGCATCACTTGATCCATTGTTTTCCAAATTGAATAAACCATCTGCTTGTTCCAAACCAACACCATAATGCGGCTCATCATTATTTGGTGCCCAACCATTGGTTTTTTCCGTATCAATATGCCAAAATAGTAAACCTGGGCTATTCATATTGATATCAGTGCCTCTTCGCTGACGATTCTCAACTAACCAATACTCAGTATTATCGTTCTGGTTATTAATACGATATACAGTATTGTTGGAAAACGATTGTTCTATATCGATATTTTGCAGATCTGTGTTTAAAAGAATATTGTTTCCCCAACCCATTTCAACCTTTGACCAGGCGTTCATTGCGGAAGGATACCAAGGGGTATTACCAGCTGTTCCCCAAGACCCACTGCCCATTAGGGCTAATTTCCCAGCGCCACTGGAAGAATAATCTGTATCATAAAGATCAGGCAACCCCAAAATGTGACCGAACTCATGGCAGATTACACCAATAGCCGTAACATTGCCGTTCTGAGTCTCGGGGTTAATACAGTAGTCACTGATCAAAACACCATCATATTGCACTGCTAGATTCCCAAGATTCCAACGGTGTGACCAAATATTTGATAGATCACCCTGCTCAGCGCCGGGACCAGCATGTACTATAGTTAACCCCTCAACTGTACCATCGCCATCATTGTCAAACTGGGTCCAATCCATACCTGCAGCTTCTGCCATGTCCACTAGTGCACGAACAAGTTGCCGTGTTCTTTGTGACGAATTATCCCCACTGTCTGCATAATAATTGTGGTTATTTGGAGCCGTAAACCATTGGCTCACTGTTGCCTCCGGCGTGAATTGACCATAAGAAATCTCAAAATAAAAATCTTTAAAACTTCCTGAGCCTGGATATCCTGGATGTCCATACCCTTCTTCATTAAATAGATTATTTATAACATCTTGATCAATTGTCGCACCATAATCAGGATATTCTACTAACAAAACAGGCAGTGTAAAAATTGTTGTCCTCATATCACTGAATGAAAAATCTCTATTGTGTTCAAAATTAATCATACGATCTGGTCGCAGGTGTTTTTGCAATAACGCACCACTTGAAGTAAAAGAAGGTGGTTCATCTAATCCTACAATTGCTTGACTAGATTCAAGTCTCTGACCATTGACACCAATTGCATACACCCAAGAATTTTCTTCATTTTTTACAATTGACCACCCGTCAAGGGTCTCATGCCATGCTTGCCATTCATCTCCGCGGCAAAAACCTAAGAATTCAGACCCATCAGGTTGAATAAGGGTTAGAGTATCTGGCGTCGCACTTACTGCGAAACATAGATTACTTATAGTAGTGTACCAGAAAATAAATCTTATGGATTTTTTGTAGATCATTGGGTATTTAGCTAATCATCCGTTGAAATTACAATAAATGTAAATTCTTGATTAGGAGATGTTAAATTAGGTAAAATGTACATCTTCGTCTGATAAATTACTAAATGAATGAGGGTAAAAAATGAGATTAACAATGATAATATTTCTATTTGGTATTTATAATCAAGCTTTATCTTGGGACATTGTTACTGGAAAATATAAAGTAAGTAATAAGTATAGTAAAATCCTTGATGAATCAATGCTTCCGGGAAAGACTGATTTCAGGGTAAATGCTGATAATTATACCAGCCCCAATGGAATAAACCGCAATATTACCAATGTGTTAGTTGATTCATCGGTACACGGCTATGGTTTTGTTGTACCCCATACAAGCCCTTTGGATTATGTACCTGGAAAAGGGTTATTGCTGGGTTACAGGGGATGGGTTTATGAGCCATTTACAGGTGGCGGAGCATCTCAATCACCAAATAATAGCGGATTTATAAAAGCAGCAACATCTCCCGATGGTATTACCTTTTCTGTTAGCCAGGATCTTAATCGGGTGGTTATTGGCCCTGGCCCTGCAAACATCTGGGGTCCATTAATGGGCCGCTACCCTAGCGCGGTTGGTAATGAGGATTATCCTTATGTAACTTGGACAGAAGCCACGTTATATACAGGTAGTGCTACGAATAATGGTGGTCGCCCATTATATACTGCAGAAGAATTTGGCTGGAATACTGAATCATGGTATAGCCCCGCTATTGATCTTAATTATGGTTGGAGCCAAGGTACTAACCCGCTTACGACACCAGGTGATCTCTGGGTAAATTGCCCTGTTTTCACTTCTGATGGTCATTTGTGCGTGACCGCGTCACAATGGAGTAGTTCGCCTGACACATCTTTTCCAGAGAGATCAGTCTATTTGATGAGAAATTCATTCATGCTGGGTGGTTTACCCCAGTATTACGATGATCCTATAGAGTTATTAAATATTAATCATTTTTTGCCTGGTGGAACAACTTCAGGCGCTTCTATCGATATTAATGCCGCTGGAACTGGTTACGCCATGATAACAGCATATCTCGCTGACACCCTTGTTGAACCCAGGCATACCTATTTTATCCGCAAAACGGAAGATCATGGTGAAACATGGAATGCAACTGGATTAGCTGGAACTGATTATTATTTCATGCCCGACTCGGTGATGCACCGATTATTTTTTGGCGGAGACACCAATAGCTTCATGCCTGATACAGTATTATTTACAATTGAGGGCGATACAACACAATATGATACAGTGGTTATTCCTGGTGCATTTCCGCTCTATGATCACGAAGTCCGGGTTGACAGCCAGGGTCGACTCCACATTTTTTCCACTGTAGTAGTTGAATCCGAAGCAGACGGTAGTATATATGTTAGCCTTACTGGTGCAGGCCTTTACCATCTTTGGACCGATGATCCCAGTAACCCATCCGGCTGGAACATAAGTCAGATCGCGGATCTGAGTGAAACATTTGAATTCACAGATTTTTATGATGGTACTGGTTCTGGAAATTATTTCAATGTATTTGCCACATCTGCTATAAGCAATGAATCAGATGATGTTTTATGGGTGGCGTATCATGCCTTAGCAGATACATCTGCACTAGGTTTTAACTGGGATATATTCCTGCATAAATCCATGGATGGTGGTATTACCTGGACTGAACCAATTAATATTACGAATACCCCTGGCTACCAGCAGGATGAGACATATGTTCACCTTGCGCCTGCAGCCACAGACTCGAACTGTTTTATGGTTTATTCTCAACCTGATTATAATGCGGAATATTCGCCTGCTCATCCAATAAATTGGCTGGATGATGCTACTGCGCTGGCAGCCTATCAGCAAAATATTTGGGTAGCAACGTATGGTAGTCCATTAATAGTGGGTATAGACAATCAGGATAACATTATTCCGGATAAATTTTCTTTACAACAAAACTATCCAAATCCGTTTAATCCGGTTACAAATATTCGCTATTCCTTGGAAAGAAGTGGCGATGTAAAGTTGGACCTGATCAATTTGCAGGGCCAAACAGTTGCAACATATATTGAACAAAATCAACAACCTGGTGATTATGAATTTGTTCTGGATGGTTCGGGCTTAAGCAATGGTGTCTATTTCTATAGACTTACGCAAAATAGGATATCTAAAACCAGGAAAATGGTATTAATGAAATAAGATATTAGTGTCATTATTTTATTTGGCCTTTTCATTGCTTGAATAAACGTCACTAGTAAATCGTTATATAGTTTTCTTTTTAATAAATTCATATACGATCATCCCGGGTGTATTGTATAATGTATTTACTTTAATTTTACGATGATGTATAGGTCTTGTTCACAGCTAGGCATTACGTTTTTAATATTTGCCTTATTATGGATTTCTTGCGAGGAACCAACAGTCAAGAATGATAGCCAGGATGAAACTATCCAAAATACCCTTGAAAGCGATCTACCTGGTACATCTGGGCATATCACAGAATATTTCTATGGGTTTGATAAGGATGTAGACGTAGAATTTTACCGTTATGACTTTAGTAAATTTGATTTCTCATTAGCTGATCATTTATTACTTCTTGGCGATGCACCCCCCTTACTGAACCTGCGTAGTTTCACTGAATTTTTATTAGAAATAAGACCAGATCAAAATGAATTCACAGAACGAATTCCGATAGATTCATTGGCTGTTGGAAATGTGATCTACGAAGATTCACTCCAGCTTTTTTCGACCCCTTTTAAAAATATCGAATCATTGTTCTGGGATATAGATAGTGATCCTGATAACCAGCGCTATAAACCAAATAATTCAGACTGGATTTACTCAGATATTACAATAAACTATAACGATACCTTGGATGAATTCGCTTACTATGCAGCGGTAGACACACCTTTGATAGATCAAGGAATTCTGTTTATTGATCAACAGGAATTCGAAGATACTACTTATGTTTATTTAAAATCGGACCCAACGGTTTTCGCCCACACGTTTGAATTTGAACGAAAAGTAATCGGTGCCGACTCTCTAATGTTTAGAATAAATACAGATTGTAATGATAATAATATTTGGGATGATGCTGAGACAGTCGATACAGGAAATGGAATTTGGGACCCGGCTGAAGCATATTATGATATTAATGGAAATGGCATCAAGGACGCCAGTGAACCTTTCCAAGATAGAAATTGTAACTCAATTTGGGACAATGAGGAGGAACTAACTTTCGATGCTAATAATGATGGTTACTGGGATGAAGGTGATGAATATATTGATGTGGGTAATGGTTTAATTGATCCAGCAGAAACATTTACTGATCGTGACCTGGATGGGCAACCAGATAGCGATGAGCTTTATACCATGGGTAATATTCCAAACCAATTATTAATTGATTGGTCTGATATAAAAAATCCATATGTATTGACTACAATAATTGTAGGAGACTCATTAACTGATCGGTGGTCAAATCCATTTAATAATATCCTTGCAGAAATGGTGTTTCAAGATGAGCAGGTTACTTTAGTTAACAATATTGATTCATTGGTCACCCTTTACACGAATCAAGTAATTGCTTATATAGAAGGTGACAATAGTAATCAAGATTATTTAATTGCAAAAACTGAATGGGAAGATCCGTTATCAGCGAGTAAAGATTATGATTATCTGCTTTTTAAACAAGACGACCATTTATATAAATTAACACAGGACAGTTATTTTTTCCCATATGGCTATTACTGGTCTGAAACACAGCGGGAAAGTGGCTTCTGGTTCAAAACCGAATTTATTGATGAAGTTTTATTTTATACACCAAATGGGTTATTGCGAGATGGTGAACGAATGGATGTTGAATATTTTGATACTACTAGTGTGGCGATATATAAAATCGAGAAATCCTATGCAGTTGATTTAGATAATGTAACAGTACCAGCAAAAAAAGTGCGGGGTTCAATTGAAAGTGATGGCAGTATTATTTGTTCAGCTGATGAAAATTGGAATGCGTCTACCCTGCAGGATTGCCCCGGAGTTGACACAACTTTCACTGACTGTTTCAGGATCACTAGGGACCTAACAATGACTATGATTGGTACAGGTGTTGAATATGGTGAGCGCAATATCACATGGCTGGTAAAGGATTATGGCATTGTCAAAGATGAGGTTCATGTCCGTTGGTCGGAATTTCCCGGTGGAGGGGAAAATTGGGTTGGATATTCTAGGTGGGAATTAGGGAAGTATAATGAATATGGTACAGGCGGAAGCTTAATGGGAAGATATTTGAAACCAGCGCAGAATATCAAATTACATGAGTTTAAAAACGTGCCCGAGTTTGATTTCGATTCATATCATACACGCCGAACTGCCGGATTGCAGCGAGTAGATTTACTTGAAAATTAATTATGCAGTTATTAAATAAGCGTCCATTTCATTTTTTCTCATTTTTTCTCATTTACATTTTCATGTTACCGGCGCTTTATGCAGGAACTGATGGAACGATCCGTGGTCAAATAAAAGATATAGATGGTGAGCCTTTACCAGGGGCGCAAGTATTTATCGAGGAAATGTCACTTGGCGCAGTAGCGGATTTAAATGGCAATTACTTAATATTGAATATTCCAATAGGGACCTACGATGTTACGGTAATGATGATGGGTTATCAAAAACAGACAATCAAAGATGTCGAAGTAATAATGGATCAAACTCTGTGGCTTAATTTTGCAATTCCTGTAGAGGCATTTCAAGGTGATGAAGTACAAGTAATTGGCGAAAAAAAACTTGTGGAAAAGGGCACAACTTCTAAAAAGATCACGGTTAATAGTGAGGCAATTTCCACACTTCCAATTCGTGATATAAATGAACTATATACACTTCAATCTGGTGTGGTTAAGGTAAAAAGCAGAAACCAGGGTATTCCGGATCATGAAGAACGGGGACTGGAAGAAATACATGTGAGAGGCGGCAGATCAGGTGAGATCGCGTACATGATGGATGGCATGTATATCAGGAATCCTATATTTGGTGGTATTGGAAATGGGACTAGACTCAATTTTCTCGCAGTAAAAGAATTTGACTGGCAGCCTGGTGGTTTCAATGCTGAATATGGTGATGCAATGGCAGCGGTATCCAATTGGCACACTAAATCAGGAGGAAAGAATTATACTTATCACCTAAAATATGAATCCAGTGCATTGGG
>CAYYXU010000074.1:0-8031 GCA_964475645.1 uncultured bacterium
ACAACCGAGTTGATCGACAGCCAGTTGATAAACCTGCGGATCCGGCTTGAATATCCTAATTGTATCAACCGAAAATACTCCGTCCAAAAGTTCTTCCAAATGACTGTTACGTACTCCTGCTTCAAGCATTTCATACGAACCGTTGGAAAGGATAGCTGTACCCAGCCCACGCTGCCTTAGCTTTCCCAGAGTATCCGGAACTTCAGGATAACATGACAATTGCTGATAAGCATTCATCAGATCCTGACGCAAACTTCCGTCATGTATGCCATGAGACTCAAGAGCATAGTCCAGCGCGTCTTGAGTCACCTGCCCAAAATTAACGTAGCGCTGCATCAAACTCCGTAACCATGTGTACTCCAACTGTTTTGCACGCCACAAAGATGAGACAGCCTGTGCTTTTTCACCTAACCTCTGCTGGTGTTGTGAAGCCGCAGAGTGAACATCAAAGAGGGTGCCGTAGGCGTCAAACACCGCATGTTTAACTGCTTTCAAAGCGAGTGAAGACATGTTTAGCTATTAAAGAGAGATAATCAGTAGCAATGAAATAGTATTTTACGGGACATACACGGATGGTGCAAACCTTAATTTAGTGACTCTCTCTGCCTGCCATATAGCATTAGGCCCCGTTTATTTAGGAACCCGGAGACACCGAGCGTTGTGACTGTACCACCGAAATACATGCGGAAAACCATGCGGAAAACCATGCCGGTACCCGCAGAGCACAAAAGCTTAAATAATGTTACTCCGTCGGTTTCAAGCTTCTTTGTGTACTGTTTGAACCTCTTGCTGGAGAATATTACCGACTTCGCCTAATCCGTTACTGGCGGGATTTGCGGCATGTGGATCGATAAAGTTCATGTCCTCATCATCCATATCCTGTTTTAGCAATATTTCCTGGCAATTGTTTTCGATTTTGGTAATTTTACCACCTTGACCAAAAAACCGTTCCATTGCCGACGTTACATCATCATGACTAACGCAAGATGCCACTATTTTGGTTTTACTTTCCATTTGTATCTCCTATAATCAGTTGGAAATAAAAGTAAAAACGCAACGGTCTTACATAGTTTGACGAGCCATAAAAGGAAATCTTACAGCCTCTCCAAAAACAATCTGACCGAACCTAAGTTGACCGCTGCTGTACATGCGTAAGTGGTAATGCAAGAATCGTAAAAATATTGTATTTTTTCCTCTGCAGAAATACATGTCCCAACATCCACGGCTTAAAACAGAACGTCTCCTACTGCGTAAACTTGCTTTGAGAGACGCAGACACGATTTTCTCCTCTTACGCTCAGGATGCGGAAGTTACCCGTTATTTGCCCTGGAAACCTCATTTAAAAAAAACAGAAACCATAGCGTTCATAAAGCGTTTTTTGGCAGATTATCACACAGGATTATCTCTAAACTGGATCATCGAAAAATCGGAGACTACTGAGCTTACAGGCATGATTGCTCTAAAAATCAACGGTTTAAAAACAACGCTGGGATTCGCACTAGCAAAACATTATTGGGGACAGGGTGTGGCGACGGAGGCGGCCAGTGCTGTAATTGACTGGACCCTCCTGCAGCCAGAATTTGAACTGATAGAGGCTTTTTGCGACGCGGATAATTCAGCTTCTGCAAGTGTGTTGGAAAAAGCGGGTATGAAACGGGAAAGTCTTTTACGGCGCTTCGGAGTACATCCTAATGTCAGCCCAAACCCTCGTGATTGCTGGCGTTTCACTCTCATAAAACATCCAATTACTGAAGAAGGAAAGTGAAAGCCGGGAAATATTTTCCTCTTTTAAGCTACTCTCCAAAATATTCCTTCCAGCGTTCCGGCGCGTCTTCTCCGAATAAAATCTCGCAGGCATCTTTTATCCCCTGCGATTGCTTGAGGTCTTCGTGTCTTGCAACCAACGCAAGTTTAGATCGACGGCGTAAAAAATCTTCCAGAGTGACTATCATTTCGCGTCTTGCAGCTTGAGTCAATTCACAGCGGATGTAATCTGTTCCTTCAATCAAGGGTTTTGCCATTTCAGGATCTTCACGAATATTTTCCAGAAGGCCGATGGCCTGGGCGCCATAACGTCTCCAAAGACGTGTGGACAAGACCTCTGAAGCTCCGCTGGAGGTCAGTTCGTCGAGACCCATTAAATCCACTTGATTAAGATACTCATTCCTGATGGCTTCTGGTGGCTCTCCGTACCATTTTCTTTTTTCATCCGGAAGATGTATTCCTAATTGTTGGACAGTTTCGCAAATTTCTTCACCAACATTGAGACAGTCGGTAAGTTTTCCTCCAAAAATGCTGATGTGTTTTTTCCCCCGGTCCACATCAACAGCGTGTTTTCGAGACAATTTCATCCATTCTTCATTAGTATTATTTTTTTCACCGGACTTGATCACCAGAGGGCGCACGCCGCAGCGTTCCGAAATAATATCTGTTTCAGATAGAGGTTTGTCCAAATTCAACCGTTTGTTAATATTGTCCAGCACAAACTGTCGATCTTCCTCAGTGACCTCCGTTTCCGGAGAAGATACACGGGTATCGGTTGTACCGACCATCGTACGGCCTCCCATCGGAATGGCAAAAAATAAACGACCATCATCCGCAAAAAAAGTCAGTACCCTTTCATTATTTGTAATTTGGGGAACAACTAAGTGAATGCCTTTAGAATAAACATGACGGTGTTCTGTAGTCTGATTAGAAACCTGATTTTGTTGATCAACATAAGGACCGCAAGCATTTATTATGACTGAGCTCCGGACTTCAAAAGTTTCGCCATTTTTAGTATTACTAAGTTGAGTCTTCCATTCACCTTGCTCATTCCAGACGCTGCCCAAAGATTCTATGTAATTGACAGCGGTACAGTTATAGCTAATGGCGGAGCGAATAAAATTAAAAACAAAACGTGCGTCATTGTCGTAGAGAAAAGCGTCTGAATATTCAAAGCCTCCGATACTGTGTTCGGTATTGATCACGGATTCGACGTTATTGATTTGCCGAGGTATAAAAAATCGTGGGGGTCGTGTGAAAAAATTGCCTATTGCCCAATAAAGCAAGGCTCCGCAATAAAGCATAAAAGGGGGGAAACGGAAACCTTTTTCCAGATTGGTAAAAAAGCGGATTTCCTTGATAGAAGAAGGATAAGATCGCAGAAGGTGGTTACGCGACATACAAAGTTGACGTACCAGTGGGAACTCATAAGTTTCCATGTATTTGATACCACCCCAAACGAGGTTTGAGGAATTTTGGCTGGTGAAGCCGGCAAAATCTCCTTTGTCCACCAATGCCACTTTAGCACCTCTTGCGGCAAGAGCAGTTGCTGCAACCGCACCATTAATCCCTGCACCGATAATCAATACATCAAAGGTATTACCCGCTAATTTTTTAACATTGTTATCTCTGAGATTCATAAAATACTATAAAATGTTTGCTTAACCTAAAAAAAGAGTGGAAGAGGCAACTGAGTATTAAACGTTTTATTTACCACCCCTGACCGAATAATACTGAAATACCTATTTAATTCCAGCATACATAAAAGATTGAATAAATTGTTTCTGGAACAATATAAATCCCAAAAGTAATGGGGACACTGATAACAAAGTAGCAGCAGAAATTACTGACCAATTGACACCAGATTCTGGTGCGCCAAATATGGCCAATCCAACCGTAAGAGGTCTTGTATTAACTGAATTAGTTATAATTAGTGGCCACAGAAAATTATTCCAATGGTAACTTACTGATACAAGTGCATAAGCCAAATATGTAGGTTTGGCCAAGGGGACATAAACACGTAATAATATTCCAAATAATTTGCAACCTTCTACTCGTGCTGCTTCTTCTAATTCCTTAGGAATAGTTTTAAAAGTTTGTATTAAAAGGAATATGCCAAACGCACTTGCCATATATGGAAGCCCGACCCCAAAAATTGTATCAACCAGATTCAATTCAGACATTATTTTGTAATTTTCTACAATTAGTATCTCTGGAACAACCATTAGTTGAATTAAAATAATTGCAAATAATATTTTCTTTCCTAAAAATTCAAACCTGGCAAATGAATATGCTGCAAGTGTGCAGACAATAAATTGGACAATTAAAATGGATGAAACTATAAAAAATGTATTTAAAAAATATCTAGCAAATGGAGCTTGACCCCAAGCTTCAATAAAATTAATTAGAGTTAAAGGTGCTAGTATATTAAAATGAATAGCGTATTCCATACTGTGGAATGCCGCCCAAAAAGCGTAAAGCAAAGGAGATATCCAAATTATGGCCAAAACCCAAGCACAACAAAATTCAATGGAAATATTTTTTAAATACTTTTTCATCTATAATGGACCCGTTTCCCAATAATCATAAATTGGATAATTGAAATAGTAGCTAATACAATAAGTAAAAATATTGTTAGAGTTGCGGCATAAGATGAATCTAGAAAGGAAAAAGCCACCTCATAAATATAATATAAAATTAAATTACTGGCATTGTCTGGTCCTCCTTTTGTAAGTATGAACAGGTGATCTACTAATTTAAATGAATTTAAAGTTGCATTAATTAAAACAAAAAGTGTAATAGGCATTAATAAAGGGAATGTTATTCTACGGAAAAAATAAAATTTTGATGAACCTTCTAACATAGCTGCCTCTTTAAGCTCTGGAGGTATATTTTGTAAAGCTGCTAAATAGAATATCATGAAAAATCCAGCTTCCTTCCAAACAGTAATGATGATAATACAATTGAGAACCGTGTCTTTATCTCCAAGATAATTTTGACTATTAAAACCTAAATTTGTAGCTATTTGATCAATAAGTCCTATGTCTGGCGTATAAAAAAATAACCAAATGTTAGATACAGCAATCATAGGTAAAATCGTCGGCGTAAAATAAGCCATTCTAACCAAAACCCTTCCAGATAGTTTGCTATCTACAAAAAGGGCCATAAGTATTGCCAAAGCAATAGACGGAATTATGGTGGCAATTGCGTACCAGATATTGTTTAAAACAGCTTCCAAAAAAATAGGATCATCAAAAATCAACTCGTAATTCCCCAAACCTAAAAATTTGCTTGGGAATTTTTTCGTCCCTGTACTAAAAAAACTAGATATCAAAGTTTTAATTGATGGAATGTGCGTAAAAGTTCCCATCAATATTAATGCTGGAGTAAGTAGCAACCAAGCATAAATTTGATTAAGATTATTTTTAAACATCTAGGCTGGTTTTCTTCTTATGGTGAGATCGTTTTTTTGTAATAAATCTTAAACAGTGCTGATAAAATTTGCGGAAGGTTTTTAATCATACCTTCCGCAAATAAAACTATTACCTATATCGTTTTAGGAGTTTATCAGCACTTTTTTGTGCATTTTTCAATGCTGTACTTGGTGTTTTATTTCCAGTCAAAGCAGACTGAATTGCATCATCAAGTAATTTTCTAACTCTACCGGTTTGAAAAGTTGAAAGTTCGGCAGTAGCAAATTTTAATTGATCTCTTGCTACAAGAGCAGGAGGAAATTGTTTAACATAATTTGTTAAAGCATTAGTCTGATATGACGCTGGGCTAACTCCCATATACCCCGTTGACATTGACCAATGTGCAGCTTGTTCTGGGCTCGTCATAAACTTTATCAAACGCATTGAAGCCTTCTTCTCTTCATCAGAACTATCTTTAAAAATATAGAAGTTTCCACCTCCTGTAGGAGTTCCCCTGCGCTTATTTGCTGGAAGCATTGCAACACCAAAATCGAACTTAGCGTTCTTTTTAACTGTTGTAAGGTTCCCTGTAGAGTGCCACATAATTGCAGTTTTCCCTTCAAGAAAGTTTTTTCTCAATGTGCCCCATTCGATCGTTCCTGATGGCATTACTTTGTGTTTATTTCCTAATTCATACCAGTATTTAAGAGCCCCAACTACACTAGGATGGTCAAAATACGTCTTATTACCGTCACCATTCATTAGTACTTGGTCATTTTGCATCGTCAAAGCACCGAACATCCAATATGGATAACCTGTTGAAGGAATCATTACTCCCCAAGTGTTGCTGTTACTGGCTACAATCTTTTTACCATATGAAACTAATTCGTTCCAAGTCTTTGGTGGTTGATTTGGATCTAATCCTGCTTTTCTAAAAATATCCTTATTGTAATACATTACAATTGTAGATCGTTGAAAGGGTATACCCCATACTTTTCCATCAGTTACTCCATTTTGCATTAATGTCGGGTAAAATGAATATAACCAAGCTTTATCTTCATATGTACTTACCAGATCATCAAAAGGAACTATGGCATCCTGCTCAATTAATTCATATATGTCTATTGAAAACATTACAGATAGTTGAGCTGGTTTCCCACTTTTCAGTGCTGCAAGGGCTTTTATTCTGGCATCATTATAATTCCCTGCATAAATTGCATTTACCTTAACATCAGGATTTTTCTTCTCAAATTCATCTACCATTCCATCCACTATTTTGGTTAATGATCCACCAACAGCCACGGGATAGTACATGTTAAGTTCTATACCGAATAATTGAGTAGAAAAGAACATTAATACTCCTAATGTACTCACTACGACTTTTCTCGTCAGTTTGATATAGCAAAACATATTAACTCCTAAACTTTAGGATTGTAGAGACATCAAATGTCCCTTATTTACGGTGTGAAGACCATCTTCACACCTCTCATGAATCACAAGCGCTCCTAATTTAATTGACATCCCTTACGCCAGATTCAAAATCAAAAAAATGTATATTATTATTGTCCCAATTTATATAAACTTGATTATCTAACTCTTCTACTTTTTTAGAATCAATTCTAGCAAAAATCTCTTGATTTCCTAATTGCAGCCTTAATACTACATCTGACCCTTGGTAATCCAAGTCATTTATAGTGCATTTAACACCTTCTTTTGAAATTTCAATATCTTCTGGCCTTATACCCAAAATATTTTTTTTATCTGTCTTCTGTTTAAGAAAATATTTATCTCCAAAAATAGGAATATAATTACCTTCTTTTTCAACTTCTAGATTAATTAAATTCATTGGTGGATTCCCAAGAAATTTTGCTGTAAAAGTATTCTCTGGTTTTTCATAAAGTTCTTTTGGCCTGCCCTGTTGAACAATTTCTCCTTCGTTCAGTAGTACTATCTTATCAGCCATGCTCATTGCTTCAGTCTGATCATGAGTTACATATATTAATGTAATATTTAAATCTTTTTGAAGTAAGCGAATTTCTGAGCGCATCTGATGTCTCAACTTCGCATCTAAATTTGATAATGGTTCATCCATCAAACAGATAGGATTCTCACTTATTATTGCTCTTGCAAGTGCTACCCTTTGGCGTTGACCTCCAGATAGTTCTGCAGGTTTCCTTTTTAACAAATTGCTTAATCCAACTTTTTCCGCAACATTTTCTAATCTAACCTGCCTGTCATCTTTTTTTACTTTTCTTACTTTTAATCCAAAAATTATATTTTCCTTCACATTTAAGTGTGGGAAAAGTGCGTACGACTGGAAAACCATTGATATGTTTCTTGAAGAAGGATCTATATTATTTACATTTTTGCCACCTATAAATATTTCTCCTGAAGAAACATTTTCCAAACCTGCGATCAATCTTAAAGTTGTTGATTTACCACATCCTGAAGGTCCTAGTAATACTACAAACTCACCTTCTTCAATATTTATATTTAATTTCTCAACTGCCCTAACATCCCCCCAATATCTTGAGACATTCTTAAGCTCTATTAAACTCATTATTTCCTTCCTAAAAAAACTGATAAAAAATATAATTAAACAAGAACTGCAATTAAATAACGGTTAAAAGAGCGAAAACTGTGCGGTCATTTCATCCATAATAAGGGAGGCAAAAACCCGCCTTTTAGAGCAGCATTGAGAGCTTCAATTCTATCTGAGCCGCCAAGCAAGCCAACCCGGTGATGATCAAATTAATACGGATGAACAACCAATCTAATGGCATTAAATTACAATTACAATCTTTTTTTTGTAAAAATAATTATTTTTTGTTTTTTTAAAACGTATTTATAACTT
>CAYYXU010000075.1:0-8000 GCA_964475645.1 uncultured bacterium
TCCCAGATCCATTTAGCTAGATTTTCGCTGGTGGGATTATTCAACCCTTTTATGTCATTTAATACCCTATGATCTAGTTGTTCAATCACTGGATCACAGATTGTCTTTATTTCAGAAAAATCCATAATCCAGCCGATTTCTTGATTGACATCTCCAGTAATATGAATTTCTACATTAAAAGTATGTCCGTGCATGCGTTTGCATTTATGATCTTCCGGCAAATTGGGTAAATAGTGTGCAGAATCGAAAGAAAATTTTTTATATATATCCATGATTAACTTATGGAATCTGCAGATATTTGTGTGTTTGCAGACTTAGGCGCCATTCCGGATTCTCACGGCAATAGACCAAAGTTTCTTCAAGATTATTATTATACTCTGGGCCATCCATGGGTTGCAGTGAAAATACATCGAAATCTAAGTCCAAAAAGTTACTCGGGTCTAACCCATCCTGAGGATAAACTATTTTTAATTCATCCCCTTTTTTTACTAATAAATTTGCTTTCTGCTTTGGGCTTACACAAATCCAATCAATGCCATCAGGAGGCATTAATGTGCCATTTGTTTCAATGGCCATCTCAACATATTCTTTTTTGAGTGCCTCTACAAGTTGGTCATCCATTTGTAATAGTGGTTCACCTCCAGTGAAAACGACAAAAGGATCATCGGTCCCATTCCAGAATGATAATATATGTTTAGTCAAATTTTCTGGGCTTTCAAAATTTCCACCACCAGGGCCATCTATCCCAATAAATTCTGTGTCACAAAAACTGCAAACAGCAGTTGAACGGTCTTCTTCTAGACCATTCCATAAATTGCAACCGGAGAATCTACAGAATACCGCCGCTCTGCCCGTATAGGCACCCTCGCCTTGGATGGTCAAATAGGTTTCTTTAACGCTATAAGTCACGGCTGAATTTCTGGATAATTTAATGGATCAACCGTTCTCGCTTCCATAAAACCTTTCAACCGTAATTGGCAGGCATCACACCTTCCACAAGGGTTACCCTTGCTAATTGGATCATAGCAGCTGTGGGTTATGGAATAGTCCACACCCAACGCTGTACCGGCTCGGATTATTTCTGACTTTGTCATTTCAATAAGGGGAGTATGAATTCGCAGTTGCTCTTTTTCTTTTATTCCAGATTTTGTTGCTAACCTCCCCATTTTTTGAAAAGCCTCAATATAATCAGGGCGACAATCAGGATAACCGCTATAATCCAGGGCATTAACACCAATAAATATATTAAACACCTTTTCCACTTCCGCTAATGCCAATGCATACGATAAAAATATTGTATTTCTGGCAGGCACATAAGTTATGGGTATTTCTGAATTCATTTCATCGAAGTCACGATCTTTTGGAACATCCATATCAGCTGTCAAGGCAGATCCGCCAATGGATCCCAAATCTATATTCATGATATGGTGGTTTTGTATTTTAAAGTATGCAACTAAATCTTTTGCACAATCAATTTCATAATCATGTCTTTGACCATATTTGAAGGTTAGCGCTGAAACTTCATAACCTTGATCAAGCGTGATGGCCAAAACTGTTGTCGAATCGAGACCTCCACTAAGTAATACAATAGCTTTACTCATAATTTATTTTAGCTAATTATGCGCAAATATTGACTATAATTATTAATCAGAAACTATAAGCTAACTGAAACTGAAAATGAGAAAAATCTTCTAATTGTTCAAAACTATTTTCCGGTTTATCATCCCCTTTGAAATAACTGACCGATCCATCTATAGACCAATTTTCAATCAATGAATAAGCTGCATTAATTCCAACCATTTGGCCTTTTTCCTCCAAATTGATTAATAGGTTATAATTTAATTCCAGGCTTTCATCAAAAAACGTTTCACTACCGGAAATTGACAGCGATTGTTCAGCTATCATGGCAAAGGGCGTTCCTAATCCTGGAATAAAATTATCAGTATTCAGTGTTGTCTGATCCATTGTTAACAAATCAACAGTCTGCCCCACTGCATTTAATACATGATTACCAATCAATTGTGCACCAATGGTAGATGAGCTCACAGTACGGTATTCAAACTGGATTACATATTGTACATATTCTGCTTTGGTATCATAATACTGAAACCATGATTCTTGATAATTATTTTCAGTAGTGAAATATCCGGCCTCGGCCCGTATGGTGATATCATCAATAAAAGTTACCACATTTAATCCAAATACTGATGTTGCACGATAGCCAATTTTTGGATCGATCTTTATAATATTAAACGTATCTACCCCTAAAAGACTGAAAGAACGGTCCTTACCATTAAAGTAAGATATCCCAACATCTGTTTCCCCAACCGTTGTCTTTAACCTTAACCCGTATTCGATCGGATTTTCGATTTTTTCATAAGGTAATGTTTTATCAGTAGCATCACTTTTACTCGGTTCTGATATCTGGAACGGAAAATCTGGTTCATTAAATGGCATGCGGTTCGGTATATGATCTGGAATGATTACACCTTCCAATTGCCAATCTCCCCAATAAATTGTCATGGCTGCAGATAAAGACCCGAGCTTTCTATCCGTACCGGGTAAAAACATAAAATAATAATCATAGGCATTTAGATTATCGGTAGGATTATTACCATCAGCAACACCCCAAGCATGAATCTGTTTCCCAAATTTGATTTCACCCCAATTAGGAAACCAAACTATATATGCTTCTCGTAAATCAAATACAGGATTATTTTCCCCCCAACGATACTCTACGGCAGAATTCAACATAAAATCGAAATCACCCATTGTATAACCGAGTTTTAACTCTGCCAGACGAAAAGGAAGATCCATTCGCGATTGATCAGAAATACGAAACATGCCAGTAGGCTTCAATGATCCTGTAATAGATAATTGACCAAATAGGATTTTGCACGTTAGGATTAATAAAATATAACGATAACCCATATTAAGTCTAGATATGCAGAAAATTAATTTCGAGGTAGACGTTTTAAATTCTTTTCCTGAAAAAGACTTTCATCTATATCAGAATCAACTTTTATATCATCCATAGTAAGTTTTGTGGTGTGATTTTTTTGAATGTCCTCAACAAATATTTCATTGATGACATCATAACCAGAAATTGAATCAAAAAAGAATTTCTTTTTTTTGCGCAAACTACCACCTAAATCATAAGATTCTTCTTTAATTGCAATTAGCGTCTCTTTTTCTACCCAAGTAATATGCTTTGAATACGTTGATTTTATCTCTGCATTAGGGACTACTTCTAAAACAAAACATTCTTTACCATCTATCATATCATTTTCTAATCGTTTATAATTGTTTTCATCAAGAGCACGGCTAGTCATATCTTCATAACTAAGGTCAGATCCCATAAATGAATCACCCTTTTTTGATGAAGATATACGTCGAACTTTTTTAAATGCTGGAAGCCACATACGCATTTCATCTGCTTTGTCATCATGCTCGATTTTCAAGAACGCAACTCCCTTATCATCGGCTGGATTCAAAAACCATAAGATCTGTTTAGAACCATTATTTATTGACTTTGATAAGATAGTAGAAGTCCTGGTTTTTCCTTTACTATTGGTTAATAGCATTGTTGTTTTTGATACAATATCCTGAGGTGCTTTTCTTTCATCAACCATTTTTGCTATAGCCAATCCATCTTGCGGATAAGAAGTAGAAAAAATAATTATTAATAAAAATATTATTTTTACCATATTTATTGTTCCCCTAATAATTTTTTCATAACCTTTTTACGGCGTCCTGTAAGTTCCAATAAACTGGCCAGAATAGTAAGCGTGCCGAATGATGTTGAGAACATGGCAAACACCATCAGACCACCCATATGTTGCAGCGGAACGAATTCCGAGAATAACAACGCACCGAAAGCCATATTTGATAATGCATCCAAGATAATCGGATAACCTACCTCATCAATGGCTCTATTACTTCGTGTTGTAACAGGTACCTTGCCGCGGGCCAGGCGGCGATACTGAGATATATAGTGAATAGCAAAATCAACGCCCACACCAATGATAACGGACGATAACAATGCAGTTACGTGGTTCAAATCTATTTTCAGAATTCCCATGAAACCGAAATTCAATATTACGGCTGCCGATAATGGTATTACGGCAAAGATACCCCAACCAAGATGTCTAAAAAATATTGCTGCAATAAAGGTAATGACAACAATTGATACACATATACTGATTACAGATGATTTAATTACCAATTCAACCATATCCCGCAGTACAACAAGCTGACCCGTGGCAGTTATATCTTTATATTGCGTAAAGTTTTGATCCACAAAATGTTCGATATCATTTACAAAGAGTACACTATTTTTTGTAGAAACATTTTTTAGGATTGCTGTTACCAATGCTTTCGAATATTCATAGTCAACCAGAGATGTAAGGTCATCGGGATCACCTGACATGGAATACATTGTGTATAAGTTGTTCAGTTTCGCCCTATCCTCAGGTACTGTTTCGTAATCCGGATCATCATCCATTACAGTGCGGTGCATACGTTTAATTACATCGGCAATCGAAATTGTTATAGAAACACTAGGGTTCTTTTCAACATAATCCTGAAGTTGGCTGATCTGTTGCAGTAATTCCGGGTCTTTCATATCTCCATTAATCAGAAATTCAAGATCCATAGCACCAAGCATTTTTTTATCAAGAAACTCAAGACTATCTCTGATCTTATTTCCTTTCTCAAAAAAGGAGAACATATTTACTTCAGTGGTAACCAATTTTATGCCATAAATCCCAACAGCAACTAGAAGTAAGCCACCAATTAAAATACTACGCGGAAACTTTATGATTTTACTGCCAAATTTATCAACAATACGTTCCAGTAAGCCTGGTTTTCTAATTGCTCTGGAGTTCAAAGGCCAATCTTTCAGCATGATTAATGATGGCAGTAGCGTGGTGGATAGTATCCATGCCCAGGAAATACCGATAGCAATGGATACGCCATAACCGGTCATGTATTCTATCGGCGCAAACACCAACGATAGAAATGCTGCTGCTGTGGTTATACTGGTTAAAAAGATCGGTAACATTAATGAATCAATGCTTTGTTCAATTGCTTTTGCTTTATCGCCAGTGATTCGCAGCTTTTTGAAAAATTTTGTTAAAAAATGTACACTATCTGAATTGGCTATTGTCATTAGAATGATTGGCATTGATGTGTTCATAATGGAAAAAACAAACCGATCCGATCCTGTTAATCCTCTGATCCAACCCATGGACCCCATCATACCTATTAGTGAGAGAATAATTACAGAAAGTACCATAAATACCCCAGCGACGCTACGTAGACTGGCCAACAGTATGATCACCATCATAACCAATCCTATCCGCACTAAAAATATGGCATCAGCGCGCACCAAATTACTTACAATACCGACCAAATAAGGGGGGCCACCAAAATGCAGATCATACCCACTAAGTAATTTTTCTGCAGTGGCAACTATTTTTAATATAGAAGCCTGTTCATTGGTATTGTCATTTGGGATTACTACTATATTAAAGAAATCATCATTTTGAGATATAACTCGTTTTTTCAATTCCGGATTTCTTATCAGGTAATCTTTAATGTCCGCGATTTCCTCCAAGGATAAATTTTTCGTACTGACTAAATCATCGATTAACAGAAAGCCATCTTCATTTTCCATTCTATCCAGATTTGTGAGACTACGGATTTCCTCTACTTCCGGAAGTGCTTCCAGTGCTTTAGTAAAATCCCACAAATCGCTCATTGCTTTATTTTGGAAGAGGTTTTTCCCTTCAGTCCCAAACGCTACAAAAACCAGATCTGTATTTCCAAATTCATCTTTTACTTCTTCCCAAACCACTCTCGTTTTAACTGATTTAGGGATCATTTTCATCATATCATCTTCAATGACAAAATGCTGCAGCCCAAAACCCATGATCAACGTTATGATCAGAGCGCTAGTAAATGTACGTTTAGGATGGTGGATGGATTGATGGATAGCCCAATTTTTAAATTTGGTATTAATCATAAGTTAGAACAGCAAAAGTTGTGAAAAATATTTGATTATCTTTAATCTAATAGAGCATATTAAAGAAGTATATTCGGTCCAACCAATCAATTTCTTATACCCTTAAAATCTCAAATGCACTTTAATTTCCAATGTTGATGAATATCGATTTACCAGATAAACAACCTTTTAATAAACCATATATTATCTTGGCAAATGGACAATACCCTTCTCATCCTGCTGCATTAAATAAGTTGCATACTGCTGAAACCATAATTTGTACAGATGGCAGTGCAAATAAATTATTAGAAAATGGATTAGCCCCTAATGTAATTATTGGTGATATGGATTCTAGCACTATTGATCAAGACTCATTTAAAGGACTTTATGTTGAAATTTCCGACCAAGATAATACAGATTTGGATAAAGCATTAGAATGGTGCAAGTTAAACAGCCTTTCGCCGCTAACCGTACTGGGTGCATCTCAACTTAGGGAAGATCATACTATAGGAAATCTGATACTCTTAGCCAATTACAGTGATGAATTAGATATAAATTTTGTGACAGATTATTTTACCATCACTTGTCATCACGGCAAACGGTCATTTACTTCATTTAAACAACAGTTAGTATCAATTTTACCCGTAGAAGATATACAGTCTATTACAACGGAAGGTCTTGAATTTCCATTGACAGATGAACCATTGCCCCCTTCAAGTAGGGGCATAAGTAATCGTGCAACTGGTCACCAGTTTATAATCACTAGTTCTAGGAAAATCTGGGTGTTCCGTTCTCACTCTGATTGAATATGCATTACTTGGATATCTTGGTGCTTGGGGTTTATGCCACTACACTGGTTATCATAGGTTTTTTTCGATCAGGTAGCAGTAAATCCAATCCGGAAGAATATTTGCTTATGGGTAGACGCTTAAGTCTTCCTGGATTTATAGCTACCCTAGTAACAACCTGGTATGGTGGTATTCTTGGACTTGGTGAGAATACATATTTATACGGCGTTCAAACATGGTTCATATTTGCGCTGCCATATTATGTATTTGGTCTGATTTTTGCCTTGTTTTTAGCAAAGCGAATATCCATAGCAAAATTCATTTCTATTCCAGATCATTTTCATCATCACTATGGTCGGAGCGCTGGAATTGTAAGTGCCATATTTATCATGGTTCTTGCGAGTCCTGCACCCTACATACTTAGTATTGGTATTTTGCTACAAACCTTTTTGGATATTTCACTGGGATGGGCTCTTATTTTTGCGCTGGGTGCAAGTATGGTATACATTTGGACTGGAGGATTTGGTGCAGTAATTCGTACTGATATCTTCCAGTTCATACTCATGTATGCTGGATTCATAATTCTACTGGGGTTTGCCTGGGGTGAATATGGCTCACCAATATCCATGATCAGTCAACTGCCAGAAACGCATATTGACCCATTTGGCGGAATGTCAGTACAATATATATTCGTTTGGTTCTTCATCGCCATGTGGACATTTGTGGATCCAGGTTTCTATCAACGTTGCGCTGCAGCCAATTCTCCTGTTACAGCAAAAAAAGGTATCCTGATTTCATTGGTATTCTGGTTTATTTTTGACTTATTAACCATCACTATCGGACTCTATGCCAAATTTGCCTTGGATATTTCAGACCCATTGTTTGCATTTCCATTACTAGGAATGGAAATCCTGCCCCCCATCATATTTGGGTTATTTATTGTAGGTATATTGGCCACTATAATGTCTACGGTTGATTCATTAGGATTTATTAGTGCTATTACTTTTGGCCGCGATATCATGTGGCGAATCCAAGTGACAGAAACAGGGAAAACGCCTGTTATGGATCGTACGATGACACCTAAGGTTCAAAAGGGCTTATTTGTCATGGCTTTTTTGGCCTTGGCCTTGGCCGTGACAGTCCCATCAGTTGTGAGGTTATGGTATGTGACAGGGTCTATAATTGTGCCAGGCTTACTATTGCCTTTC
>CAYYXU010000076.1:0-7975 GCA_964475645.1 uncultured bacterium
AAAAACCCTATTATGGGTTCCCAATTATTGTACCTTTTTTTGCTATGATTTTTGCAGCATTTTGAAACGGAGGATTATATAATACCCCCACCCACTTATTTGGGGTTTGTGATTTAGTTTTTTTCGTTAGGAATGAATTTAGGGTAGCATATGGGTAGCATATGGGTAGCAGATTAGACTAAATTCGGCCTGTTAATTCACAATTCGGCTGGCATGGCTGCTTGTATAAAAAAACCCCGCTTTCCGTCGAGAAAACAGGGTGAAATTTCTGTCGGAGCGGCGAGATTTGAACTCACGACCCCTTGACCCCCAGTCAAGTGCGCTACCGGGCTGCGCCACGCTCCGAATAAATCTATCTACGCAATATTTCAAGCAGTGTTTCCAATTCCTGCTTGATCTTCAGCAATGTTTCCTTCCTGGCTGGTGCGGCCTGCTGGGCGTTTTCCACTGATACGGCAACATCTTCTTTCTTGCCGTCTTTTTCCATTGTTAGCTGATGGCGGGCCCCTTCAATAGTGAATTTTTTGACGTAGAGTAGGTCCTTAATGTAAAGGATCAGGTCAATATCACTCTGGCGGTAGGTACGGTTTCCGGCCCGGTTCTTAGGCGGCTTCAATTGCTTGAACTCCGTTTCCCAGTACCTTAACACGTATGCTTTTAGCTCCGTCATTTTGCTCACTTCACCAATTGAATAATACAGTTTTTTAATCTGTTTCGGCTCAGAACTCATAACGAATAACTTAAAGTGTTACTTTATATTAACTTATATAATATGCGAAGTCAAAGGAAATTTACTATAGCTGCACTTTCCCAAATCTAGACTTGGGGGCGGTGCACATAGCGGTTGTGAAAGCGAATCCATTCTGGAAGGAATCCAGTAACTGTTTCCAGCGTTGGCAAAAAAGCGATGCGCATGTGGCTAGTCCCCGGAAGTTGTCCGAAACCGCCACCATTAACCGTGCAGATACCCGTTTCTTCTAGCAGGGCCATACAATAATCAAAATCGTTGATCCCGGTTGGCAATGTATTTATGCGTGGAAAGAGATACATAGCACCGGTCCTTCCGAAGCACTCCATACCTTCCATTTGTTTAAAGCTTTCTTTGATCAATGCAGCCTTAGTCTCTAATTCCCCCAACACGGCATTTTTTTCATCCTGGTAAGTATCATAAGGGGCGCTGCCCTTTTCTGGCGGATTTACCAACATATAGATGATGGCCTGCCCTACTGTGTTGGAACACAGGCTTACTGAAGCCTGTTTCAATATTATTTCTACCAGGTTAATGTCCAATCCTTCAACCTGGGGCATATTGCGCAGTTCCATGTATCCGCCCCTGTGGCCGCATTCACCGGCAAAACCTTTGGATATACTGTGCAGGCTAAACAGGGGTATATCCCGCTCTCCCACAGCGCTGGCCATGGAAATGAACGTACCACCGTATAAATTATCCTGGTAAACTTCATCGGCAATGATCACTAGGCCGTGCTGTTCGGCAAAATTGACCACACCATTAATACTAGGTTTATCCAATATTGCACCGGTAGGGTTACCCGGGTTGATCACAACGATACATTTTACGCGTACACCATCTGCTGTCGCTTTTTGGTAGGCCTCTTCCAGGATATCCGGTGTCAGAGCCCAATCCTTGTCCTCTTCCGGGTAATAGTTCACCTGTACCCCGCCGCAGCGTTTTACCGTTGCTGAATACAATGGATACTGTGGTATAGGAATCATAACGCCATCCTGCGGTCCAGTAATCAGTAGTTCCATGATCCGTTTCGCTGCGTCGCTGGCTCCATCGGTGAGAAAAATCTGTTCTGGATCCGATGCTTTATTTTCTCCATCGCGTAGATCAATATAACGGGCAATTGCTGTACGGATAAAAAGCGGACCTTTACTTTCCGTATAGCCACCCATACCGGTCTTGCACTGTTCCAAGAAATTTGCGCTGTAATCAATAATATAATCGACAAGCGGTGCTACACCACTCTCGTTAAACAATTCCGAATTAGCAGCGGCTATCCTGGAGAGGGATCGTTCTCGAGTAATATTGCCCGAACCTTCCAGAAGAACCAATACTTGCCGGTAAAAGGTTATGGGTTTTTGACCTAGGGCCTGGGGGTTACCAAGATTACAAGAGAAGATCGTTCTCCCTTCACGCTGCATTTCCTGGGCCCGCCGGGGTATGGATCCCCGGACAGCATATTCCATATCAATCAGGTTTTGATTGACTGGAATAGTGCGTCTCATTTTTGGTTCCTGTTTTTAGAAGCGCTTTTTCCGGGGTGGTCTATCGCGACGTTGACTATCGCGTCTTCCACCTCCGCCACCGCCAAAGCGGCTTTTTCCACCACCACGGCTTCCCCGATTTCGGTCACGGTTGCGAGGTGGTGGTTCAACGTATCCTTCTGGTTTATCCAAAAGCGCCTTGCGGCTCAGATCTAATCGGCCTTGGTCATCAACCTTGATCAGCTTCACTCGCATAGCGTCACCGGTTTTACAAACATCTTCCACCCGTTCGGTGCGTTTCCAATCCATTTCAGAAATGTGTACCAGGCCTTCTTTACCTGGCACAATTTCAACAAAAGCGCCAAAGGTCATCATACGAGTTACGATGCCGTCAAATTCCATACCCACTTCTGGTTCCAAGGTCACTGCTTTCACGATTTCAGCCGCTTCTTCCAGTTTAACCTTGTCCACACCTAAGATGGTAACGGTACCATCATCATCCACATTTACATCACATTCCGTATCAGCGATGATCTTCTTAATGGTCTTTCCACCTGGTCCGATCAGTCCACCTATTTTTTCCGGATTAATACTTAGGGTGATGATCTTTGGTGCAAAATCAGAAATTTCTCCCGGTTTGCTCAATGCTTCGTTCATCTTTTCTAGGATGTGCAGTCGACCCAACCGAGCCTGTTCCAGTGCTTCTTCCAGCAGTTTAAATGAAATACCTTCGATCTTTAGATCCAGTTGGATAGCCGAGATACCATCTTTAGTGCCAGCCACTTTGAAGTCCATATCACCAAGGTGATCTTCCGCACCCAGGATATCACTTAGGACAGCGTGGCGCTTTCCATCTAGGATCAGGCCCATGGCAATACCGGCCACGTGTTCCTTCAATGGGCAGCCTGCATCCATAAGGGCCAGTGATCCTCCGCAGACACTCGCCATAGATGACGAACCGTTCGATTCCATAATTTCTGACACAATCCGAACCGTATATGGAAATTCCTCATACTCTGGCAGGACTGGCTTCAAGGATCGTTCCGCTAAATTGCCATGCCCTACTTCACGACGGCTGGTAAAACCGACCCGGCCTACTTCACCTACACAGTAGGGTGGAAAATTATAGTGCAAATAATAGTTCTTCTTATAATCTTCATCCATGCTATCGATGATTTGCTCATCTCTTTTGCCGCCCAAAGTGGTCACAACTAGAGCCTGGGTCTCTCCACGGGTAAACAGCACAGAACCATGGGTTCGAGGCAGAAATGAAGGTTCAATGGTGATATCGCGGATATCGGTGGTACTGCGGCCATCACTTCGGACACCCGTTTCCAGTACCCGTTCGCGGAAAGCTGCCTTGAATTTGTCATTCACCAAATCTTTGACCTCTTTTTCCGATTCCGGGAATTCCTCTGCCATTGCCGTTGCTGTATTATCATGCAGTTCTTTGGTTGCCGTTTCTCGTTCCTGTTTATCACCGATCTGAATAACGCGCTCAATCTCAGCACCCAAGGACTTATCCACTGCTGCTGCCAGATCTTTGTTGGACTCATCTTCTGGTATTTCACGTTTTTCTGGTTTTATCTCAACAACCATCTCTTCTTGTAGAGCAATGATCCTCTTAATATCCTTATGGGCGAATTTCAATGCGTCCACGAATACCTTCTCCGGGATCACATCCGCTTCGCCTTCCACCATGACAATGGTCTCGCTGTTTCCAGAAACAATCAGTTCCAGGGCAGATTCTTCTATTTCTGTCTTCGTGGGATTAACAATGAAATTATCTTCCACCTGGGCTACCCTCACCGTAGCAATGGGGCCGTTCCAGGGGATGTTTGATATCATCAATGCTGCAGATGCACCTACACCTGCCAGTACATCTGCTGGGTTCTCACCATCAGTAGTTAGCACCGTGATGATCACCTGTGTCTCATATTTGAATGATTTAGGAAACAATGGCCTTATGGGCCTGTCTGTCAGTCGGGAAGTAAGTATCTCCCGCTCTGCGGGACGTGCTTCCCTTTTGAAAAAACCGCCAGGTATCTTACCGCCGGCATAGTGCCTTTCACGGTATTCTACTTGTAGGGGAAAGAAATCAATTCCTTCTCGAATTTCCTTAGACGCGTTCACAGCAACTATGATCGTTGTCTCGCCATAGCTTACCAGCACTGATCCAGCAGCCTGTTTCGCTACCTGTCCGGTACTTATATGTAGTGTTTTTCCGTTTATCTCTATCTCTTTTTTTATCATTTTATTCTTACTTATCCTCTTATCTTCAGTTCATTAACCACATTCTCGTATTTCTCTAAGTTTGTTTTTCGTAAATACTTCATCAGTCTTTTACGCTGTCCTACGAGCATTACCAGCCCGCGACGAGAATGGTTATCTTTTTTGTGTTTCGTTACATGTGCCGTCAGCTGTCGGATCCTGCCGGTAAGCAGGGCGATTTGTACGACCGCAGATCCTGTATCCGTTTTATTTTCTCCAAACTTGGATACTATAGTTTCTTTTTCTTCTATTGTTAATGGCATATATCTCCTTATTCATACTTTTTCTTTAATTCCAGACAATACTTCTTATCTTGGCGCAACTGAGTTACCAGCTGCTCTGAATTGTCAAATTTCTTTTCATCGCGTATTCTTTCCAGGAATTCAATGTATATCTCACGATTATAGATGTCGTCCATGTTAGATATAAAAAAGTTAATTTCCATCACCAACTCTGTCTCGTTAAACGTTGGACGCGTACCGAAATTACACATTCCTACGATAAAATCACCATTAAGTCTACCACGGGTCAAATATACCCCTGGCTTTGGCATAAGTTGATCATTATCTATCGGGACCACATTCGCCGTTGGAAATTCCAAACCCTTGCCACGACCAGATCCATATACTACCTTTGCTCGAAATCCATATACCCACCCTAATTCAAAGGATGCTCTCCGTACGAAACCGTTACGGATCAAATCCCTAATATGAGTGCTGGATATGAAGACCTTGTCATCCGCGACAGGATTGATAATATCGAGTTTGATACCACGTTTTTCAGCGTAATCTTGTAAAAATTTAGGCGACCCTTTCCGCTTATGACCAAAATGATGGTCGTAACCTATCACGATCTCTGCTGGATGAAAATGCTTCATGATCACATCATCCATAAATCCTTCCGCTGTGATGTGGGAAAATTTTTCTGTAAAGGGCACCACCAGCAGCACATCTACACCCAGTTCTTCCAACAGGGCCTGTTTCTTATCCAAGGTCATTAACAGGGACAGTTTGTTCTTTTTGTCTAGAATGTGTCGCGGGTGCGGATCAAAGGTAATCACCGCCGCTTTACTACCCTTAGCCGTCGCAATTGTGGTTAGCGTCTTGATAATGTCCTGGTGACCGCGGTGTAAGCCATCAAAAGTACCAATGGTAACCACACTGTCCGCGCAATTCCGCACATCATTTATCTGGTTGAATACCTTCAACTATTACTTAATTCTTCGATAGTCGTCGCGTCAGCAATATGGTATGTTCCCACTCTCGTCCTAGTCAGGGCTGTCAAATGACCCACCGTACCCAGTTTTGCTGCGATATCTGCCCCCAGTACTCGTACGTAAGTTCCTTTCGAACAGGTTACCTCAAATGTGATCACCGGTTCCGTATAATCCAGTAGACTAATCTGGACAATGGATATCCTTACCGGGACCCGTTCCACTGTTTTATTTTTCCGAGCCAATTTATACAACCGCTGGCCATTTACATGTTTGGCTGAATACATGGGCGGCACTTGTTCCTGCGGGCCATCAAAACTGTCCAGGACAGCAGCGATGGTTTCTTTAGTCAATTCCGGCACCACTGCCTCCGCACTAATCTTTCCATCTAGGTCCAGCGTATCTGTAGCCTTCCCTAGGCTCAGGTCCGCACGGTAAGTTTTATTGGCCGTCGTGATATTTGTTAGTTTTTTCGTATCAGTTCCCGTGCCTAATACCAGTACACCTTTGGCAAAAGGATCTAGTGTACCAGCGTGACCGACTTTCTTTTCCTTTATAATACCCCGCACTTTCTTGACCACATCAAATGAGGTCCATCCGGTGGGTTTATTAATATTTATAATCATGTAATATTTTTCAGGTTTTTTAGCAGTTTATCGACCTTTTCACTGTATTCCTGTGATTCATCAAAATAGAATTTCAGTTTAGGTATATTTTTGATTTTAAGTTCTGGTCCAATGTATTTCCGGAATGCTTTTTGCAGGTCATTCATGGCCGCTTGTAGTTCATCCTTTGAGTATTTTGGATTGAGTACGCTGTAGAATATTTTGGCACTGCGCAGGTCGGGAGAAACATTGACCTCTGTAAAGGTAATGAATCCCAAGTGACTCAGGTCAATGTGTTTGAGGGCGATCTGTCCAAGTATTTCCCTGATCTGCTGACCGACTCGATCGGTCCGCTTGTATGGCAGTTCTTGCATGTCTATACTTCAAGTGTTCTCTTTATTGATTGTATTTCATAGACCACAATTACATCGTCTTCTTTGAATTTCCCCGCGCCATCAATGCCGATACCACATTCCATACCTTCCTTGATTTCTTTCACATCATCCTTAAATCGCTTTAGGGAAGTAACCGTCCCTTCATGTATTACTTCATCATCCCGAATCAGCCGCGCTTTGGCACCACGCAGTATCATACCTTCATCTACACGTGATCCAGCAATAAAACCCTGCTTCGGTATCTTGAACATTTCTAAGACCACGGCTCGGCCAACTATCTCTTCCTTTATTTCTGGTTCCAGCAATCCTTCCAGGGCCATTTTGACCTCTTCTTCTGCGTTATAGATCACGTTGTAAGAACGGATATCCACCCCAGCCTGTTGGGCCTGCAGTTTCGCGTTGGCGTCCACCTGTACATGAAAAGCGATGACCACTGCTCCGGATGCTGCCGCCAGCAATACGTCGGATTCAGTAACGAGACCAACGGACTTGTGAATGATTTGAATGCCGACTTCCTCATTCTTGATTTTTTCCAGTGTTTCACTCAATGCTTCGATGGAACCATCTACATCACCTTTAATTACCAGTGGCAGTGTTTTGACAGATCCTTCCTTGATTTTCGCCGAAATTGAATCCAGTGTCGTGGCTTTTATTTTTCGCTGATCGATCTCTCGTTTGGTGCGTTGCCGATCTGCTGCCAAACGCTTCAGATCACGTGCGTCATCAACAACTGAAAAAATGTCCGCTGCTTGAGGTACTTGGTCAAAACCCAAAACCTGCACTGCTTCCGAGGGAAATGCTTCCTGGATTCGTTGTCCGCGTTCATCCATAATGGCACGAACCCTGCCGGCATAATTGTTACAGATAAATGGATCACCCACTTTCAGCGTACCTTTTTGGATCAATATAGTAGCCATGGGCCCATGACCCTTGTCTAGCTTTGAATCGATCACTGTACCACGGGCCAGTGTATTCTGATTCGCTTTCAATTCCAGCACTTCTGCTTCCACTAGGATCGATTGTAGCAGGTCATCTATACCCAAACCATTCTTTGCCGAAATCTCTACACCCTGAACTTTACCGCCCCAATCTTCAAGTAATACCTCATTATCTGATAATTCTCGCTTTACCCGATCCGGATCAACATCTGGTAGATCCATCTTGTTAATTGCCACTACCAGGGGTACACCCGCAGCCTTGGCATGACTGATCGCCTCTGCTGTTTGGGGCATGACACCGTCATTTGCTGCCACTACCAGGAC
>CAYYXU010000077.1:0-7903 GCA_964475645.1 uncultured bacterium
TTTGTTGCGATAAGTGATTTAGGACATGCTGATGCTCTTCACTATCTTTTAATGCGGGATTCGGTACACGGCACTCTGAAAGATGAAGTCAAGCTGGATGGCAATTATTTTACCACTGAAGGTCAGCATGTACGTGTCCTCTCCGGTGGCAAGCCCGGTACAATTCCCTGGGATACATTTGGTGTGGATGTGGTTATTGATGCAACTGGCCATTACCTAAAACGCGATGAACTGGAACAGCACCTGGAATCAGGTGCCAAACGAGTCTTTGTAACCCGAACGCCAGAAGATGAAATCGACCGTATTGTAATCCCCGGGATTAACGAGGATTTGATCAAGGAATCTGATCAAATCATTTCTGCTACTTCATCTACAACACAAGTATTAGCCTTGATGCTAAAAATATTGGATAAGCACTATTCTGTCAAAAGGGCCATGATGACCACCATCCATGCCTATACAGCGGATCAACCACTTGCAGATGCCATTGGTTTAGATCTACGGCGCAGCCGCTCGGCAGTTGAAAATATTATTCCTAATACGACTGGCGCACCAGAGATTATTGAGCAATTAATGCCTGAATTTGCGGGTAAACTAGATGGTATTGCATTCAATGTGCCTGTTCCAAACGGTTCCTGTGTTGACCTTACTACTGAATTAGAGACCGTGCCAGTGGTGGAAGAAATTAATCAAGTCATGAAACACGAAGCAGAAAATGGATACACAGGTTTAGTAGGTTATACGGATGACCCCATTGTATCTAGTGATGTGAACGGCCGGAAAGAAACATTGATATTTGATGCCAAAGCAACTATGATCACTGGAGAAGAATTATTGAAGACGATCTGCTGGTATGATAATGGCTGGGGGTTTGCAAAAAGAATTCTTGATACAATATTGCTTTACGAAAATGAGGATCCTTCCTAATGCGAGTTGCAATTAATGGATTTGGCAGAATTGGAAGGTCTGTATTTCGGGTCTTGGATAATCATAAAGAAATTGATCTTGTTGCTGTTAATGATATCTTTGATAAAGATGCCCTTGTCTACCTTTTAAAATATGATACTGTTATGGGTCGTTTTCCTGGTAAAGTTTCTCTTGATGGGGACGTACTCAATGCCGGGCATCAACAAGTCAAGTTATTATCGGAAAGAGTACCCGAACAATTGCCCTGGGGTGAACTAAACATAGATGTTGTTGTAGAGTCCACAGGCATATTCAGGCAAAAAGCCCAACTAGACAAGCATCTAACGGCGGGTGCAAAAAAGGTCATTTTAACGGTACCACCAAAGGATGAAATCGATTATATGGTAGTACTAGGGGTGAATGATGATGGGTTAACAAAAGACCACGATATTATTTCTAATGCCAGCTGTACGACAAATTGTTTGGCCCCGATGGCCAAGGTGCTGCACGAAGCATTCGGAATTGAGCTTGGTGTCATCAACACCATCCACGCCTATACCAATGACCAACGGTTAGCGGATGTTCCGCATTCAGATTGGCGTAGAAGCCGTGCAGCGGCTGAAAATGTTATTCCAACCACAACAGGTGCAGCGCGAGCTGTTGGAAAAGTGTTACCGGAACTGAATGGAAAACTGGATGGTATCGCTATGCGGGTACCTGTTCCGGATGGTTCAGTTGTAGATTTTAATGTGCGCTTAGAACAGGATGTAACCCTTGAAAAGATAAATGATGCTGTCCACGCGGCAGCAGAAAGTGGACCGCTTGCAAAAGTACTGGAATATTCAACTCTCCCAGTGGTGTCCACGGACATTATTGGTAACGAGCACTCATCTATATACGATGCCCCATTCACCAGAGTAATCGGCAGAAATTTTATAAAAACACTGAATTGGTATGATAATGAATGGGGTTATTCCAATAGGGTAGTGGACCTTATGGGTATATTGAATCAATTCGTTTAATTAGGAAGGAAAAACCATGAAGAATTTATTGTTAGCAATATTTGTTTTCTCGATGATTTTTACTCCCGGATGTGAAGATGATTCAACTTCAATTGAGGTGCCAATTGCAAGATTCATCTACGCGATAAATCCAGATAATGGGTTAATAGTTGCATTTACTAATGCCTCATTAAATGCCGATACATATAATTGGGATTTTGGCGATGATGAATCATCAACAGAAACGAGCCTAAGCCATACATTCCCAACTAGTGGGACTTATGATGTAACATTGACTGCAACAAATTCAGGTGGTTCTCATTCTGTTACTCAATCACTCGAACTGACAGGTACCTTAACGCTTGCAGATCTTAACGATACGTGGAAAGTAGCTCCTGAAGCTGGTGCATTAGCTGTAGGACCAACCCAGGGTAATGGAAGTTGGTGGTCATTGTCAGAGGCTGACCTTACTACAAGAGCTTGTTTCATGGATGATAAATATACTCTGGGTAGCGATGGTTCGTTCTCTATTGTAATGGATGGAGATACTTGGTTAGAAACTTGGCAAGCCACCTCTGAAACATGCGGTGCACCACTTGCTCCTCATGACGGATCAGGTTCATACACCTATCAAGCAACTGATACAACTTTAACTTTAAGTGGTGCAGGTGCTTTTATGGGTTTACCAAAAGCCAATAATGTAGGTGAACTTCCTAATGTAGATGTTCCTGAATCAATCACTTATACGATTACAGAGTTTGTCAGAGATGGTACTGGCAAACGACTTGTATTAGATATTGAGTGTGGTACTGGTTTATGGTGGCGTTTTACGTTTGTTTCTCAGTAAATAAACCAGTATTGATAATATTAGGTTACAGATTCATTCTGTTGCCTAATATTATCAAATCGATTTCGAAATATCATTCTTGATATTTACTACACTATAAAACATAATCTAAATGTGATAAATAATTAACTTTATCCATGAAATACCCAAAAATATTTACCATCATTTCACTTTTTTCTATTCTCAATTCATGTAATTCAGATGATGAGAAGAAGTTGCCTAGTATATCTATTGAAAGCATACAAGTAGAGGAAGGAAATACTACCAATTATCTTGAGGTAATGTTGATCTTAACAAATTCTGTTGATTATGATTTATCCGTTGATGTACGCACTATAGATGGTACGGCTATTAAGGGGAAAGATTATACGGATTTATATGAAGTAATTATCTTTACCGCTGGCCAAGAACAATTATCGATTAATATTGAAATTCTCGGTGATAATATTCCTGAGGATAATGAAATATTTTCAATCAGGCTTGAAAATCCATTGAATGTAATAATAGATAATAGCACCGCTACGATTACTATCATTAATGATGATGAACATAATTTTTCCATTCCTGAAACTGGTTATTCAACGCCAGAAGTATATTCAGGAATGACTTTAGTGTGGAGTGATGAGTTTGATGGACCAGAAATAAACAGTAATAACTGGACGTTTGAGATTGGCACCGGAAACTGGGGTTGGGGAAACAATGAATTACAAAATTATCAAGAAGATAATACCAGTATAATTGATGGCAATCTTGTTATTGAAGCAAGAAGACAAACACTAGACAATAGTAATTATACATCTTCCCGATTAATTACAAGAGGGAAGCAATCTTTTCAATACGGTCGTGTGGATATTCGTGCCGTTATGCCGGAAGGACAAGGTATATGGCCAGCACTATGGATGCTAGGAAGTAATCATTTGCAAGTTGGTTGGCCTACCTGTGGTGAAATTGATATTATGGAAATGATTGGTGGTGGAGATGGTAGAGATAATGTACTTCGTGGAACCGCACACTGGGATCAAGGTGGTCACGTATCGTATGGCCAAGGGTATACAAATGAATCGAACTTAAGCGAGGAATATCATGTCTATTCCATTATTTGGGATGAACAGAACATACGCTGGTATTTTGATGATGTAAACTTCAACACGATTGATATAACACCGGCAGCTTTAAGTGCATTTCATGATGATTTCTATTTTATAATGAATGTTGCAGTTGGTGGCGTTTGGCCTGGTAGCCCTGATAATACCACCTTATTCCCCCAATGGATGATCGTCGATTATATCCGCGTGTTTCAATAAAATTATTAAATTAATTATCGTTACAGAAATTTCGTAAAAACGCTGAACTGGTATGATAATGAATGAGGTTGTTCCAACAGGGTAGTAGACCTTATAGGTATATTGAATAATCTCGTTTAATATTGGTTAAATAAGATTTTTAGCAGTAGTTAAAATTTGCCATTCAAACAGAATAAAATAACAAGCCTTCAAAAGAAGTTTTCTAAGACTGTCATTTAGCGGGACCGACGAGACTCGAACTCGCGACCTCTGGCTTGACAGGCCAGCGTTTTCAACACGAGTAGATCCGTTCTGTGTCCACCAAATTGGTGTCCACTTTCCCAAATTTGACTGTTTTATGGTATGATTCTGCAAGTGACGGAAAATCAGTTTCAAGTCGTCGCATATTGAACTTGGAATAGATTTCAGTTGTTGTGATTTTACTGTGTCCCATCGCTTTCATTACATAATAAATGTCACGGGTCATCAGATACCTTCTAACTGCAAAGGTATGTCGCATATCATGAAACCGTCGATCTATTCCAATAGTTTTGCAACAATGCTTGAATTTCTTGGAGTATTTTTCAGCAAAGTACTTTAGTACTGGTTTATTCACTTTTTGCTGCCAAGATTGATAACGTTTCTGCATATCCATTACTACAGCGACATGCTTAACATCTAATTCAATCTCTCTTTCCACTCGTGATTTTGATTGTTTTGCAGGAATAACAAGAACCGTGCCGATAAGTTTTCCAATGAATGGTTCACTTAAGCGGCAACCAGTATCCCTGTAAAATTGGAATACCTGCTTATAATGCTCATCTAGCAATTCCAATTTCATAATTTCTGCAAAATCACTATCAGTAATGTAGGAGGGAAGTGATTTTTCCGTTTTTACCATTGAAAAGCAAAGTGCTTTGATGATGTAATCGCTTCGGATACACCAATTTAAGAATGTACGCAGAGCACGGAGATTGATGTTAATTCCGTGAGGTTTATAACCTTTTTTCCTCATCACATCCTTATACATATCGATCGATTCAATAGTAATTTGTGATAGCCTGATGTTTTCACCGATAACACTCATGATTGATTTGAGTGAGTACTCATTCCGTTCAATCGTTCCATTAGCAATCCCATCTGATTTACGCAATCGCAACCATTTATTAACAGTATCCTTAAAATTGAAATAATCAATTTTTAAAATACCATCATCGTTCATCCACGGGAAGCTGTAAGATTCACCTTTTGTGTGTAGTTCAATGATTTCATCACTGTGTTTTTCCACTTCAGACATGCGTTTGCGGGCGGTGACTTTAGAATCAGTTCGGAGTGGAACCTGTTTTTCTTTTTTCATCCCAGTGTAATCATACCAAAACACTCTTGCATACCATTTGTCTCTGCGTTTTTTCAGTGTAGCCATAAACTACCTCCTAACGCAGATTATTGTTATTATTAAGTACACGAAATTTACCAAATCTGTGTATCAGTTTGATCCATTCATTCAACAATAAGCGTATCAAATTCCATCTTCTTTTTAATCCTCTCTGTACCATCTTTTTCGATCACAATAACTTCGTCATCAGCGATATTTTTTAATGTTTCCTTAAAACCAATTTCAAGTACGCGGAATGGTTTATGTTCAGTCACCAATTCAAGACGCATAGGAATTGGTCTGCCATCCACTCTCTCAAAGATCCACTTGATCGCCTGCATATCACCCTCTAAAGCAAGCTGAATGGCTTGATCTACAATCAGATCCGCAGTTGTAAGCCATTTATCATTTATCATTACGTCTTCTATCATTCTTTCTTTTAAAATAGTGGTTAGGGTGTTTTTTGGTCTGCCACCAGGGTTACCAGTATTACCTTTCATATATTGTCCCTTTTCATTCCTGATTACTTCATGTTTTGAGGTTAGTTTTGTCTTCTTTCCCATTATTAATCTCCTAGTATTGTATGGTAATAATTAAGATACCCTAGTAAACTGAGGTCTAAAGTGAGTTTTTCAATAATTGGTAAAATATTCATCTCACCCTCGATAAATCAGTAACAATCAAACTATTAAGGGTACTGTAAACTGAGGTCTTATTCATATTAAGGGGTCAGTTTCTAAGGGTGTAACTCACCATTAAGGGTACTTTTTTTAAGGGTGGTTTTTGACTTGAAGCGTGTTTTGATCCCTATTTTAGTTTTACTCCTAGGAATCTGATGTTCCCAGTTCTTATTTGGATATTTAAGCCAACGCATTTCCCTGGGATTTAAGTCAGGTGTAATAAGAATCTTGTAGGTTGCCATATCTCCTCTATGTGATCCACCCCTATAGGTTTGTCTAACCAATCCATTATGAATTAACCTGTTCCTAGCGGTGATGTATGTGTTAGATGCACATCCAAATTCTTCTTTGAACTGAACCTCTGTAAAAGACACGTCTCCATTATTATAATATGATACACCCCTTTTGTGTCTTGTGTATTTCAGTTCAAATACGAAACAGTGTAGCAATTCTCTAGCAGATTTAGGCAAATCCACGTAAGCATCACTAAAAAGCAGTTCTGCCTTGAATGGGTATATAGCATTGCGGCTTAATCTCCGTTTTTTGACCATAACTACCCAGTATACTGCCTACTCGTCTTCATAATATTCCTTTATGGTATCTTTGGTAGCCTGATCGGGTCTGCGCCCCATTCTATAGGGGTATAGTGGGCATTCAATAACTGGGCATTCCCTAATCTCTACGATCTGTCCGCAAGTACAATCCAGGCATTTCTTTCTTATAGCTTTTATTGGAGTTGCAAATAGCTTATCCATTGAGCCACCGATCAACCCATTCAACTTTAAAGAGTAGCTTCCCCAGCTTTTTGCTGCATTTGAGTTCGCCCTTTTTTATCGCTCTGCGGATCGTACTGGCACTGGTGGAGGACCATTGGACAACTTGCTTCATATCCATAAAGCCCACTTTGTTATCCTTCTCTATCATTGATTTAATATCATTTAGTTCTTCCAGGATTTTGTATTCCATTTTGATACTCCTTTTTATGTATTTGATGTTCTTTGATAATCATTACACAAAGAAGTTGGTAATAGCGTGTTATGCTATATAACGCTGTACAACTGGATGGATAAATGGAGGCTTAAGGAGCGGTAAGAAAAGAAGCTAGGAACGGCTGCTGCCGAATATTAGATCACGTGCCTCTTTAGCTTCAGGACTATTTGATAATCTGTCTTGGTTATCTTGAATGTATTGGTTCATTTTTATTAGGTCTTTTCGTTCCTTCAATAAAGGTGACTGAAAATACTTTCTAATTCTTTCTTTTTGTTCAGGCTTTCCAATAAGAATTTCCTTTGTATGGGTCTCTTTACCATAATCATCGAAATCAAATTCCTTAAATAGTTCATATACTATATCGATTTGTTTAGTCCTTGGGAAATCAAAATCTTCAAGACAATAGATCAAATCCCTTAATGCAAATACAACGCCCTTGTTTTCACCAGCTCTTGATTTTCTATCAAAATCTAAACTTTTTTCTAAAGAATTAATCTTATGTTGAATGATCTTATGGAATCGCTTTTTTTCTCTTGATGGTGCAATCTCATCCACTAAATCGTGGTTGGCTGAATAAAACTTCTTTAACCGCTTCAGTTTATCCTTGATCTTACTGCGGTTCTCTTTATTATATTGTATTTCAGCCTCTAGTCTCTCTGTTTTATCCATCTTTAAAAAATAAATTAGATGCTTTACTGAATTGACTAGAGTATCAGTTTGATCATTAGTAAATCCGTGATCATTACTAATACGATTGAAAAAAGAAATTACTTTATCTTTGGACTGTTCAAAGGATTTAAGTATTTCTTCATCTGAATAGA
>CAYYXU010000078.1:0-7807 GCA_964475645.1 uncultured bacterium
CGATTATGGTGTGAAGCATATAGATATGCCCCTCACTTCGGAAAAAATCTGGAACATCTTACAAACGAACGGAGGTTAAATCATGCAGCCAGCAAAATTTAATTATTATAGAGCCAATACCATTGACGAAGCTGAATCATTGTGTAAAGAAAATACCGATGCCAGTTTTATCGCAGGTGGACACAGTCTGATCCCAGCAATGAAACTGCGGTTGGCTGAACCTGGAACCTTGGTGGATATTGGAAGAATAGGTGACTTGAAAGGAATCAGCAGGGAAGGTGATACGATTCATATTGGTGCCTTAACTACGCATGCTGAAGTGGAAAGTTCAGATGTAGTAAAGGATGCCTGCGCCGCATTGGCAGAAGCAGCAGGAATGATTGGTGATCCCCAGGTTCGGAACCGCGGCACCATCGGCGGGAATGTGGCTCATGCGGATCCAGCTTCAGATTACCCGGGTATATTAATGGCACTCAAAGCAACCGTGGTCACAAGCAGTAGATCCATCGTGGTAGATGACTTTTTTACCGGATTGTTCGAAACGGCATTAAACGATGGGGAAGTAATCACAGAAATACAGGTTCCTGCATTGGGTGATGGAAGTGGTTCCGGTTATGCCAAGTTCTTTAACCCCGCATCACGCTATGCTGTGGTGGGAGTTGGAGCCGTTGTTTCTTTGGATAACGGGTCCTGTTCTTCCTGCAGTATTGGCGTTACTGGTGCGGCTGATCATGTATTTCGTGCAAAAGAAGCAGAAGATATCTTGGTTGGCTCTAACCTAGGCCCTGATGCTATTGATTCTGCTGCTGCTAAAATAAGTGATGGACAAGAAATGATGAGTGATCTTGTCGCATCTGCAAATTATCGCGCACATTTATGTGGTGTAATAGCAAAAAAAGCACTTAATCAAGCTATGTCCTAGAACGACAGAATTGTTAGTAAATCAATTGGTATTCATTTAATTAGAAGGAGAAAAGTATGATTGAACCTACAACTGATAAGATGTTATGGATGTATGAGCAAATGCTTATTATCAGAGAATTTGAAGAAACAATGGTCAATATATATCTTGAGGGTAAACTACCTCCTGAAATCCAAGAAGGTCTTGCTTTTGATATTGGCAGTGGTCCTGTTCCAGGGGAAATGCATCTAGCAGCTGGGCAAGAACCGGTGGCTGTCGGAACTTGTGCTCATCTAAAAAAAGATGATACAATTACAGGTACCCATAGACCGCATCATTTCGCAATAGCGAAAGGAGTATCTATAAATGCACTCGCTGCTGAAATTTTTGGAAAAGTGACTGGTCTCGGAAGAGGTAAAGGAGGCCATATGCACCTGTTTGATGTCGAAAATAAATTTGGTTGTAGTGGTATTATTGGTGCAGGTATGCCCCAAGCTTGTGGTGCAGCTCTAGCTGCAAAGAAAAAAGGAAAAGATTGGGTTACCGTTACTTTCTTTGGTGAAGGTGCAGCCAATCAGGGATCTTTCCATGAATCATTAAATCTCGCAGCACTATGGAATCTACCTGTGATTTTTATTTGCGAAGATAATAGTTATGCAATTTCTGTTACTAAGGATGAATCTACTGCAATAGCAAACAATGCTGATCGAGCAGCAGGGTATGGCATGCCTGGAGTAAGCGTGGATAATAATGATGCTCTAGAAGTATTCTCTGTTGTAGGCGAAGCAGTTTCCCGTGCCCGCGCCGGAGAAGGACCATCATTGATAGAATGCAAAACTGATCGATACCTTGGGCATTTCCAAGGTGATGCAGAAGCATACCGTCCGGAAGGTGAAGTAGAAAAACTTAGGGAAAATGATCCTATAGATCTTTTAAGAGATCATTTAGTAGCTAGTGATGCAATGTCAGATGATAATGAAAAAGAAATTAAAGATCGTGCTTCTGCAACTGTAAAAGCTGCATATGAATTTGCTCGGACAAGTGATTATCCAGATACATCAGAAGTTACTCAGCACGTTTTTGTATAATTATAGAGATAGGAGAAAATTATGGGAAATGAAAATAATCGAGAATTAACTATGGCAGCAGCAATTTCAGAAGGTATGGCACAAGAGATGGAAAGAGATGAAAATGTTTTTGTTATGGGAGAAGATGTGGCTAAATATGGTGGTATTTTTGGTGCTACAGGTGGATTATTAGATAGATTTGGTGCTGAACGTGTAATGGATACACCTATTTCAGAAACTGCTTTTATTGGTGCTGCAACTGGTGCTGCCGCTGAAGGTATGCGTCCTGTAGTAGAATTGATGTTTGTGGATTTCTTCGGCGTGTGCATGGATCAAATCTATAATCATATGGCAAAAAATATCTATATGTCAGGAGGTAATGTTAAGTTGCCTGTTGTGCTTACTACTGCTATCGGAGGTGGATATAATGATGCTGCACAGCATTCCCAATGCTTATATAGTCTTTTTGCACATGTACCTGGGTTGAAAATTGTAGTACCATCAAATGCATATGATGCAAAGGGAATGATGATTGAAGCAATTAGAGATGATAATCCAGTAATGTATTTTTTTCACAAAGGAATTATGGGGCTACTTTGGATGGCTTATTTTACAGGAAGTACTACCCATGTTCCCGAAGAATCATATACTGTTCCATTTGGTAAAGCTAAAGTAGTGCGTGAAGGTAATGATATAACGCTGGTGACCCTAAGTCAGATGGTACATAAAAGTATGCAAGCTGCAGAAACACTTGAATCTGATGGGATTAGTGTAGAGGTAATTGATCTTAGAACGCTTGTCCCATTGGATAAAGATACAATTCTAAATTCAGTTGCTAAAACTAAAAGACTTTGTGTTGCTGATGAGGATTATTTAAGCTTTGGATTATCTGGGGAGATTGTTGCAATCGTCGCAGAAAATCTTGATAGTATCGATCTTACATGTCCCGTAAAACGCTTAGCGGTTAAAGATATGCCGATACCATACAGCCCTCCTCTGGAAAATGCAGCTATCCCGCAATCTTCTGATATTGAAAATACGATCAGAGGAATGATGGCTTAATTAATAACATCGCCGGCTATTCTGTTTGGATGGCCGGTGAATTAATTTATATACTGAATTCGATAAAATTCCGAGGCTGTATGCATCGGCATTTAATATGTTTCTATAACAATTAAATAAAATTATAAAGTTTATGTTTGAGTTTAATATTTCGAAAGATGATTGGCCAGCTGATCCTGGGACAGAAGGACTTATTGCAGATTGGAAAGTTTCTGTAGGGGATTTTGTTAATAAAGAAGATATGCTTTTTGAAAGTGTGTTTGTAAAAACTAATATAGAAATACTATCCCCTGTATCAGGTACAATAAAAGAAATATGTATTAAAAATAATGAGTTATTTAAAGAAGGTACTATTATAGCGATAATAGATGATAATACTGATGTATCCGATGATTTAACTAATGATAATAATGTTAAAACCCAAGATGATAAAGAACCTAATGAAACCTACCAAATAGAAACAGGTTTAACAGTATTAGAAAAGAAATTATTAAGTGGAATTAGGAAAACAATCTCAAATAGAATGACTGCTAGTTGGCTTAATGCTCCCCAAGTAACTGAATTTATAAATGTTAATTTGGATTCATTAGTTGCTCTTAGAAAGAGTAAGAATGATAAATCAGATAATAATATTAATATTGGCTATGAGGATTTTATAATTAAAGCCTTTGCTCTAAGTCTTAAAGGAAACAGAGATTTTAACGGTAGTATTATTAATGATGAAATTTTGATTTTTGGTGAAATAAATATTGGCTGTGCTATTGATACTCAGGATGGGTTAATGGTTCCTGTTATTAAAGGATCAAATCAAAAGTCGATTTATGAGATTTCAGAAATAAGACAAAAACTCACAAAAAAAGCAATTGCGGGTGAACTGTCTAATGAAGACATAAATCAAGGTACTGCATCAATATCTAATCTTGGCAGCACTGGTATCGATTCTTTTACCCCAATTCTTAATCCCCCACAGATATGTATCCTTGGTATTGGTGCAATTTCAAAGCAGGTTCAAGTAATAAACGATGATTTATCAATACACCAAATGGCTCGTCTTTGCTTAACATTCGATCATCGGGCGTTGGATGGATTTCCTGCAGCAAATTTTCTAAAGTCTATTAAAGAAAAATTAGAAGTTCCAGACCAATTACTTTAAACCGTTTCAATCGGCAGGAATAATAAAAATGTCTCAGAATCCAATTGGGATTATTGTTAATCCTAAATCTGGTAAAGATGTTAGAAGGATTGTATCACATGCATCGACTATAACTAATTTTGAAAAAGTAAATATACTTAAAAGGATTTTATTAGGTATAATTGCTACGGGTGCTAAATGGGTTGTATATATGCCTGATTCAAAAGATTTAGTTGGAAATGCTTTTCGACTTATTGACAAAAAAGACGGTTTAAATGTCAGCCCACTGAATATCCCTATTGTTGGAAATGAAAAAGATACTATTAGTGCCACTGAACAAATGGTTAAAATAGGAGTCGGTGTAATTATAACACTTGGAGGAGATGGTACAAACCGATTGGTAGCAAAGACAACAAACAATGTACCTATTGTTCCAATATCAACCGGTACGAATAATATATTCCCTAAATTTATAGAAGGAACAAAGGCAGGATTAGCAGCAGGTATTTCTCTTAATATAATTGAAAATGAGAAAGACAAAAATATGCTATGTTTGCAGGCAAAAATGATTCAAGTTGAATATAATGGTTCTTATGATAATGCCTTAATTGATTTTGCTATATCTAGTTCAATCCATTTAGGAAGTAGAGCATTGTGGAACCCTGAAAATCTCTGCCATTTATTTGTGACTCAAGCGACTACTGGAGCGATTGGTTTAACTGGCATTGTTGGATCTGTAATGCCGATAAGTGAGTATGATTCATTCGGTGCTTATGCGAAATTAGGTAATAAAAAATTTGTCAAGGCTATTCTAGCATCCGGAAGTGTAAATAAGGTAGGAATTGATTCCGTTGAAAAAATAGATATCGGAATTCAAAAGAAATTATACTTGAAACAAGGAAGTCTGTGGGCAGATGGCGAAAAGCTTACAATAATTAATGAAAGCGAGATTACTGTTTCAGTTATTAAGGAAGGTCCTAGGATTTTGAACCTTAAAACACTATTTAAATTAGCAGTTCAAAATGGGCTTTTATGTCCAAACTAATCAATATTCTCTTTTTACCAATTATTAAGATTATTAATGCCATATTTTAATAATTATGATTAAGCTTTAAATGATCTAGAAAAATTAGGGGTGCTAAATGGACCATATTTATAACGTTGCTAAGTTTTCACATGTTATTAGTTTCGCTTTTATGTCTATCCCTTTATTCAATTTGATTATCGTTAATGAAAGGGCGCTTATGGGGCCATCACTTAATTATGCCACAGATCGTTATTTTGAAAATATCATTAAACGAGGAGCCATCCGTTGTTATGTATTTCAATGTACAGTGTTCCTATCAGGGATAGTAATTTTATTTCTCGGACCAGGCTTAAATGCCATTTGGTCCAACTGGATATTAACTGCCAAAACACTCATTTTGCTTTTGCTAATGAGTTTACTTTCCTATGTTCATTTTTCTATCCAGCCGAAGATTGAGAGCCTGCTGGGGTCTTTATCACCTACTGAACCGGCCTCTGAAGATTTGCCAGGAAAACTTGCCCCATTTCGAATTCTACGGAAAAAATTGGCTACAGTATGTCTATTCCTGGTAATTACAGCGATCATACTCGGCGTTCAAACATATTCTCGTTTCCATCCATTCGTTTCTATAGCCTTGGTTCTCCTTGCAGCTGGTTTTTCCCTGCGTGCCAATAAATCTCTGATTCGTTTTGGCTGGTTTTAAAATCCTGGTGCAGTGATTAATAACCATGGTATCAAAAGTGCATTTTCAACTTAGTCGTAAAACCGAAGTAATGTCTTTTGATAGGCTCAAAGTAAAATCATAATAGTTATTTGATGACATATTTAAGTGATTTCCATGAGGCAATCAACAATCCAGAACAGTATTGGCAAAAACAGGCTAAAAAAATACATTGGTTTACATTTCCAGAAACAATTCTTTCCAAAGACAAACAAGGTCATTATCATTGGTTTGAAGGAGGCAGACTAAACACGTGCTATTTGGCACTGGACCAACATGTACTTAACGGTCGCGGTGACCAACCTGCTCTCATTTATGATTCGCCGGTCACAAATAATAAAAGGTCTTTTACTTATAATGATTTGCTAGAAAAGGTATCCCTTTTTTCTGGTGTATTGGCTGATCTTGGTATTGAGAAAGGGGACCGTGTTGTTATTTATATGCCCATGGTGCCGGAGGCGGTAATTGCCATGCTGGCCAGTGCCCGATTGGGCGCCATTCATTCTGTCGTATTTGGCGGATTTGCTGCCAATGAGCTGGCCATCAGAATCGATGACGCTAAGCCAAAAGTAATTGTATCCTCCACCTGCGGAATTGAGTTCACCACTGTAATACCATATAAACCATTGTTAGATGCTGCCATAGCGACGGCTAAACATAAACCGGATCACACAATAATTCTGAAACGCCCCCAGCAGGACTGCACATTAATTGCGGGGCGGGATCATGATTGGAAAGATTGCATGAGCCAGGCAAATCCGCACGACGTTATTCCTGTTGCAAGCACAGATCCGCTGTATATACTGTATACTTCTGGAACAACTGGTAAGCCGAAAGGAATCGTCCGTGACAATGGTGGCCACGCTGTTTCTCTGAATTTCAGTATGGAGGCCATTTACGATGTTTTTCCAGGAGATGTGTACTGGGCCGCTTCCGATGTAGGTTGGGTTGTGGGCCATTCTTATATTGTATATGCTCCCCTGATTCGAGGTTGTACCACAATCCTATTTGAAGGTAAACCAGTGAGAACGCCCGATCCTGGTGCATTCTGGCGTGTAATAGAAGAATATAATGTTAAAACGTTTTTTACAGCACCTACTGCATTTCGGGCGATAAAAAAAGAAGATCCTGATGGAAAGTTTATAGAACAATACAATTTATTGGGATTAGAATCTGTTTTTCTTGCCGGTGAACGTCTCGACCCTCCAACCTATGAATGGCTGGCCGGTCTTTTGGACTGTCCCGTGATTGATCATTGGTGGCAGACTGAAACAGGCTGGCCGATCTGCTCAAACATGCTGGGCACGGAATTGAAAGAAATCAAAATGGGGTCTGCCACCGTACCAGTACCAGGGTTTGACGTCCAGATTCTGAATAAAAATGGTCAAAAAGTTCGATCTGCAGAAACAGGAAGCATTGTGATTAAACTGCCGTTGCCGCCTGGATGTTTGCCTACCTTGTGGAACGAAAATGAGCGCTATCAAACTTCCTATTTATCTACATTCCCCGGATATTACCTGACTGGTGACGGGGGTTATAAGGATAAGGATGGGTATGTATTTGTAATGGGTAGGACGGATGATGTAATTAATGTTGCAGGACACCGCTTATCTACAGGTGAAATGGAAGAATTAATAGGCGGTCATGAAGCAGTGGCCGAATGTGCTGTTGTTGGCATAGCTGATGAACTTAAGGGCCAGGTCCCTGCTGGTTTTGTAGTGCTCAAGAATGGGTATTTGCTGGGAAATGAAGACCTGGCACCTGAGCTGATCATGATTATTCGCAGCAATATCGGTGCCGTTGCTAATTTTAAGCAGGTAGCCATTGTGAAAAGACTGCCTAAAACAAGATCAGGAAAGATATTAAGAAAATCCATAAGAACTTTGGCAGACCGGGG
>CAYYXU010000079.1:0-7732 GCA_964475645.1 uncultured bacterium
CGGCCAAGGCGCGAAACTTTGCATTGCCAAGCATTGCATTGAATTCCGGAGAACCCAGCATTGCATTGAATTCTGGGTTACCTGCCAGGGCACGAAATTCTGCAGAGCCTAACATGGCACCAAACTCTGGGTTACCTGCTAATGCGCCAAATTCAGCATTACTTAACATCGCTCCAAACTCTGGGTTACCTGCTAAGGCGCCGAATTCAGCATTACTTAACATTGCTCCAAACTCTGGGTTACCGGCCAAGGCGCGAAACTTTGCATTGCCAAGCATTGCATTGAATTCCGGAGAACCAAGCATTGCATTGAACCTTGGGTTGGCTGCCAAGGCGCTGAATTTCGCATTATTTAACAATGCATTGAACTTTGGGCTACCAGCTAGGGCATTGAACTTTGGGTTACTAAATGTCGCGCCAAACTCTGGGCTGTTTGCCAATGCGCTAAATTTTGGGTTGCCGAGTATAGCCTGGAATTTCTTGCTGCCAATCATGTTCATAAACCTTGCATTCTGTGTCATGCTTTGGAATTCTGAGCTAGTTACCATTTCTTTGAAATCTTGGTCTTGCATGAGTCGGCTGATAGAAGCATCTCCCAGCCTTGCATCGCCTTCAACAAACTGTCCCTCTACAGCGCGACGCTTCCCTATTGTGCCGGAAAGACCGTCATTGCCGGGAGGGTAAATGACTACAACAAGCGCAACGATCACAACAACAACACCTATACCAATTAATAGGGTTGTGTTTTTGCTACCGCCACTATCACTTAATTTACTTGCCATAATATATCTCCTTTATTTTCTTTGTATATTTGCCCAATAAAACCAAATTATTATGGTTTTACTGTTTTGACAAGAAAATTAAGAGTTTTTGGCTTGTCTAAATGTGATGGGGAGCACAAACTGTAAATAACTAAAAACATCTTTAAACCCTTCCCTTTATACTGTTTCCCTTAAGGGTAACATTCTATAAATTTCAGGACTGTGAGCACACGCAAAACTGTCCGAATTACTAACCAGCGCAATCAGATTGACACTGTGCGAAAATTCTTTGACGAATATAGCGAGGAAAATAAACTTACTGAAAAAACAGTTCACGATATCCAAATGGCTCTTGATGAACTGCTTACAAACATCGTTAACTATGGCTATGAAGATAAAGATGAACACCAGATTGATGTACACTTCGGTATTAATAATAACGCAGTTAATGTAGAAATTGTTGACGATTCAAAACCATATAACATATTGGAGCAGGAAAATCCTGACATATCTTTGTCGGTAGATGATAAACCAATCGGTGGGCTGGGTATATTCCTGATAAAAAAATTGATGTCCAATGTAGATTATTATACAGAAAACGGGAAAAACCATTTAGTCATGACCAAAGAATTAGTATAAGGAAAAATCACTATGGAAATACGTGATAAAAAAGAAGGTGATATTGTCATTCTGGAGCCAATCGGGCGGATTGATACAAACACTTCCAGTGAGTTTGAGAACAAGATTGTGGAGGTGATGGATAGCGGTGTCACCAGATTTGTAGTGGACCTGAAGGAAATTGACTACATTTCTAGTGCCGGATTAAGAGTATTCCTAATGGCAATCAAAAAACTGAAATCACTTGGCGGAAGTTTCATCATATGTTCAATGAGCGATCATATAAAAGAGGTGTTCGATATTTCTGGCTTTACCCCCATTTTCACTATTACAGCTGACCAGGCCAGTGGCTTAACGGCCGCCTGAACTATTTGAATTTATCTTATGAGTGATCAGCCAAGCCGCGAAGTCCGCAACTTAAACGCACTTTTGGATGTAGCTAAGGCTCTGGGTGCGGAAATGCAACTGGATAACCTACTACCAGTTATTATTAGTAAGACCACGGAAGTAATTGATGCGGAACGAAGCAGTCTCTTTATTTACGATGAAGATACCAATGAAATGTGGAGCAAGGTGGCCGAAGGAATGGATTCAAAAGAAATCCGCTTCCCTGTAGGTGTTGGGATTGCGGGAGACGTAGCTAAGACGCTAAAAACAGTAAATATTCCTGACGCCTATAAAGATGACCGTTTTAACCCGGCCTTTGATAAAGAAACCAACTACCGTACTAAGTCCATATTATGCATGCCTATGCTTAATAATGAGGGTGCGCTAGTGGGTGTGGTGCAGGTTCTAAATAAAAAAGACGGCAGTAGATTTGATGATAAGGACGAATCGCTCCTAGAGGCTCTTTCGGTCCAAGCTGGGGTGGCGATTCAAAGAGCCCGACTGTTGGAGGCATTCGTTGAAAAACAGCGGATTCAAGAATCTCTCAAATTGGCAGCGGATATTCAGATGGGTATGCTTCCTAAGGACTTCCCTGCTTTCCCAAAACGGGATGATTTTGACTTGTTTGCTAGTATTATACCAGCCAAAGAAGTCGGCGGAGATTTCTACGATTTTTTCCTTATTGACGATGACCACTTGTGTTTTGTAATTGGAGACGTATCAGGCAAGGGTGTTCCGGCCGCACTTTTCATGGCTGTTACTAAAACACACGTAGCCGCCAGTACAATTCCAGGGACAGAGCCTTCAGATATCCTGATCCGGGCCAACGATGAACTATGCAAGGAAAACGATCAAGGCATGTTTTGTACAATTTTCTATGGAATCCTAAACACCAAAACTGGGGAGGTTCGCTATTCAAATGGTGGACACAATCCACCATACCTCGTGCGCGCAGATGGTTCTAACGAACAACTGGAGGGAACCGAGGGGATTGCCTTGGGGGTGATGGATGGAATGGATTTTGGCGTCAATACACTAACCCTTGGCAAGGGTGAGGCAATTTATTTGTACACGGACGGAGTAAATGAAGCCATGGATGATGACGGGAATGAATATTCCTACGAACGTCTGGAAGAATTCCTAAAAAAGTCAAAAGGGCAGTCTACCACAGATATCGTAAATGGCAGTTTGGATGATGTAAAGGGCTTTGTGAAGAACGCCGAACAATCCGACGACATCACAGTCCTTACTGTTCGTTATAATGGATAATTAATTGCTTTTGAATTCCCTGCTTAGCTCTACGCTATTTTATTAATAGCATTTTTCCTGACATCGATGACTTATCTCCGTTGAGATGATAATAATACACGCCTGAGCTTACAGCTTTATTGTATTGGTCGTTCCCCTTCCAGTATAAAACCACATCGCCGGCGGTAAAATAACCGTTGTATAGCCGCTTGACCAAATGGCCTGCGGTATTGTATATATTTAAGGTGCCTGACATATCGTGGGCAATGTCTAAGACAATTTTTGTTTCGTATGTAAAGGGATTGGGGAAATTACCATAAATATCTGTTGTTGGTTGAACTTGACCTAAAAATATAAAGTCCATATCCTTAATGTTAAATTCAATATTTTTTATCATCACTTTGATCAGGCCCTGCCCTGCATCAATAAAATGATCGCCAGCTGTTCTCCATTGCCAGTTTTGCCAACCCCCGGTGTTGGGCACAGCTATTTCGGCTGTAATAGGCACATTATTATAGTATATCTGTAACCTGCCGTTACCTTCTATTGCGGCAACGCGTAAACGGATGGAATACATGCCGCTGGAATCTGCCATAATTGTATAGCCCGTCCAATCGTATAGGTTTGTCCACCCAACGTTATAATTTGCACCAATATTATCTGTGCTTTCTTCAATATCAACACCATCATTACGATATGACCAGCCATTATTCCATGGCACAGAATTTCCACCAAACTTGTCTGGATCCTCATAAACATCATCCCGATATGCAACACCGTTAATGCCTATGTCATAATCAACCGCCGCTAACATGCCCGGGATACGATGATCCTTATATGGTTTTGCTAGTGTACCAAATTCAGGATCATTGAATGCAGCTAAAAGCCCAATATTGGGACGACAATTTTCTATAAGGTATGCACTAACAAATTCTTGCAGACCATTTTCTGCGCTTGATTGTGATGGTCGGGGTCCCAGATTGGACCAGTATTTAAGAATGGAACTAAATCCTGGGGGTACGTCAATGCCCATCAGGGTTGACACGCTACCATTATGCTTATAATTCCACCAACTCCACCCGATGTTATTTTCATCAAATAATTTAATTTTATGGTAAGCCCAGTGGTTGGAGTTCTCTCCTATTTCACCGACCCATAATGGTACATTATAATCTTGGCTCATGCCTACATACTGATTAACCCAGCTGGTTTGATCGCTGGGACCAACATAATGATGGAAACTATACGCCATATTATCATCAAACGGAGGCGTTAGGCCTGTAAAATCATTTCCATACCAATTACCCTCAATAAAGACAATATGGTTTTGGTCGACGCTACGAATTGAATCAACTATCTCAATATAAAATTGGCGCAAATTCCCCGATGTAAATCCTCCCTCTAAAACGGGTTCATTAATTAAATCATAGCCTCCAATCCATTGCGACTCAGAATAATGGCTGGCAATATATTTCCAGATTGCAACTGTCCACTCACGATTATATTCATGCACCCATAGTCCGGCTTCATTTCCATCGCCATCAGAAAAATCATTTCTGTTTTGCCCGCCTGGTGCACAGTGCATATCCAGGATTAGATAAATTTCATTATTGGAACACCACTCAAGCAATGGGTCAAGGATGTTGAAACCATCTTCAATAAAAACTCCTGTATCAGGCGAAAAAAATTTGTAATGAAAAGGGACCCGTAGGCAATTAAATCCCCAATCTGATAGCTGAATAACGTCCGTTTCAGTTATGTATGCTAAATAATAATCATTGTAAAATTGGCTGGCAACGCTATCGCCTACTAATTCAATAATTTTTTGTTGAATCATTGATGTTGAGCCATAAAAACCGCTCGTATTCCACATATAGCCTTCTTGTACCAACCAGCCGCCTAATCCAAAACCGCGCAACTGTACTGCAGCCCCACTATCATCAACAAAAACCCGACCAGAAGTGCGTAAATACCCATGCAAAGAAGCGGTTAGGCAAACGGAAAACAAAATACCCGTAATAAATGGGTGCGGCCGATTAACGATAACTAATTTAATAATTTTATTGAAAAAACTTGATATAGTCGACAATCATCCATGTAAACTGGATTAAAATAAAAAGGCGGGGTAAAACACCCCGCCTTTTTGCGTTCATCTTGTTATTATTTTGACCCTACTTAACCAGTATTAATTTCTTAATGGATCTGAAATCACCGGCCTGGATATGATAAAAGTACATACCAGATGAAAGTGGGTTTCCATACATATTAGTTCCATTCCAGCGTACAGCGTGGAAACCAGGATCTTGTATACCGTTAACTACAACAGCAACCTTCTGTCCCAGCACGTTATAGATCTCCATCCGAACAAGAGATTGTTCAGGAACATCATACCGTATAGTTGTAACTGGGTTAAACGGGTTGGGGTAATTTTGATGTAGAGCAAAAACCTCTGGCAACAGACCTTCATCAACAGACAGCGCATAACCAGCGTCTATTACCAAATGTCTTCCCTCAGTCACAATGAACTCGAATGGCACAGGTTGGTAAATTGGAATACTGTCCGTCACTCCAATTGCCCATTCCCCTGAAACAACATTTTCACCGATTGATGCCATTGCCGGCACAAGAACATTGTAAGGTACCTCGAACGATAACAGCGCTGTTGCTGCAATATCAACAGGTATCATTTCAAGCTCTCCGCCGAAAACAAAATAATACATTAATTCATGGCCATCCGCATCCGTGCTTCCTTCCCACGAGAACGAAACGCCAACATTATTATCTTGATCAACATAATTGCCACTAGCATCTACGTTTATCATGATTGTATCGTTATCAGCTGGGCTTAACAAGGTTGGCACAGTTGGGACCTGGTTCCCCGGCGCTGCACAGGCTACGTTAGAAAGATCCGTAACAACGGTCATCCCATCAGGATATGGTACATGCTTCGCTTGAACTCGATAACAATGTTCCTCGCCATACGATACACCCACATCAGCAAAGGAAGTGTATTCATGATTCTCTACAAGCATTTCTCCATCACGATAGACATTAAATACATCATAGTGATCTTCGGGTATTTCATCAAGGACGTAGATATTATCTACATGGAAGTAGTCGATGTTATATGAATTGTCTCCACGGAATGAAAAAGCAACCTTCATTTGTGCTGTTCCAGCACCATCAACAGGAATCACGTGTCTTGACCAATAACCTTCTGGCCCAGACGGTAGTGAAGTGTCCCCATCCGCTAATTCCCAAACGGTTGTCCATGTTGCACCATCGTCATAAGAAATATGAGCCGCTGCCGTATCATGGGCATCTGGATATAAGGAATTGGGATAGTCGTCTAAATACTCGTCAAACATAAGGACCACTGATGTATCACCGGTTGCATCGAAGGAGTCAGATATTATCCACTGGTCGAAGTCGGTTTGCGTTGGAGACCAATAATATCTTACCCAGCCTGGGTCGCCAGCATCAAAGCTTCCAGAGCTATTCGCATCTGTATATGCTTTGTCCCAGTTCGTAGGCTCATCGCTGCTTAAATCTGTTGTTGAATCCAAGACAGCATCATACTCAACAAACTGAGTAGGTTCGTCGTAATCAAAAGAAGCGCCAAATCGTACTTCAGGAATACGGTTGACGTCTACTGGCTCACAAACTTCACAATCAGGAGCATTTAGATATACTGGACGATTGTTTTCATCAAACCCAGCAGGGGTACCTCCAGGATCCTGAGCAGAGCTTAATGGCATTCCCCAGTTCAGCTGGATTGTTCCAGGATTTCCATGGGCCATCAGATTTTCCGGCCCAGGTTCTAAACCGATCTTCACGTCATCAATTCCCCAGCCGCTGCGGTAAAGATAATAGTCTTCGTGATATCTAAAACCAACCTGGACATAGTTGTTCCCAACAACATGGTCTGAAACATCAATCATAACTGTTTCCCAACCATCTGTCGCCGAACTCAAGCTTTCCACAGTAGTCCAAGGCCCATAGCTATTTCTAACCATCACATCAAAGCTGCCATTATAAGTTGAAGTTTTTAAAACATATGTTTCGAACTTCAAATATGCAGCCTGAACAACGTTTTCATGTCGGAAAAACGGCGTTACTAATGTTGCTGGAGAACTTGGGTTTGCATAAGTACTGGAATCATTGTTTATGTAAGCAAACTCGCCGTGGTAAGGGAATGTAAACGTAGCACCGCTTGCATTTTCAGCATCGCCGGTTGACCAATCGAAAACATCTGCGCCTTCACTTGACCAATCCCCTGGTAACGATCCATCCATAGCATAGAAATCCTCATGAAACGGTAGAACCGCCTCTACAACCACACCAGGCACACCCATAACTGTATTGGAAGAACCACTTTCCCCCTCATTATACACCGCTGTGACATAGTAATGGTATTGCATGTAATTAGTCACACCAGCGTCTGCATAAGAAGTGCTTGCTGAAGATGAATCATATAACGTAAAACTGGTCGATCCTTCCGCTTTACGGAAAACATTGTAATGAGCAAGTGACCGTGAGCTCGCCATGTTCATATTAGACGGCTCTATTTCAACAGTTTTAAAATACGGTTCAGGGTTTGTGTTGAATCTCGGATCTTCCACCGGCGATGACGGCGTTTCAAGAACATCATGGATATCAATAAACTGATATCCTACGCTTCCGCCTGTACCGGGAGCAGACCATGAGAGATTAACCACA
>CAYYXU010000080.1:0-7723 GCA_964475645.1 uncultured bacterium
TGGATCTGAACTGACAAATGAACCAAACTGTCTCAGTAAAACTAGCATTTGGAGTGGTCATTTTTTCTGTGCTCTCCTCGCTGGCGATAGCATCAATTATCGCCGCCGCAGGCACCGTACAATCAAACGAACATAACCAAAACTTCTATAATTATACCGCCCTATTTGTTGGGCAGGGCTTCATGGTTGTTCCCCTATTACTGTTTTTAATCAGTAGAAAAGAGCCAATTCTTAGCCGGCTTCGCATCAAGTCAATAAGCTATCCGGTCGTCGTTAGCGTTGTACTTATATCCTTGGGACTGATCCCATTGGTGGATGAGATGGATCGCATCCTAGCATACGCATTTGGGCACGAACAAGTATTGGCTGAACTATCAGATATATTGATCATAGACTCGACGCTTATTGGCCTATTGTTGGCAATAACTGTGGTTATACTAGCACCTCTAGGTGAAGAGATACTTTTTCGTGGATTTTTACAAAAATTACTGGAAGAATCATGGCAGGATATAACCCGTGCTGTATTGATAACAAGCCTATTTTTTGCATTTATACATATGAATCCAGTGTGGGTTATACAAATCTATTTCTTGGGGGTAGTGCTTGGTTATTTGGCCTGGAGGACAGGTTCAATATTTACTAGTCTAATTTTGCATAGTTTAAATAATGGTACGGCTCTGATACTTACAAATTATTCAGATACAATTGAACAATATTATTTGTGGAATAATCATGTATCGCCGATTTTTCTTTGCTTGGCTATTATCAGTCTATGGGCTGGCTTCATGCGCTTAAATAAATTTTCTGGGGTAGTGTCATGAGACAGAAAATGATCAGCAATGAAATTAATATCCTACGGGATACTTTTCGCCGGCTCTTAAGACGTAAAGCAAATACTAATTTGACCAAACTGATTGAAAAAACTCATCCTGCTGATATGGCCTTGCTATTCCGGTTCTTTAGTGATATTGAACAAAATGAACTATTTACAATAATGCGGCCTGGTGAGCACACTGGTGAATTTTTAGGTGAACTCGATGAACTGATAATCAAACGATTAATTGAAAATGAATCCCCTCAACATGTCGCAGAGCTAATAGAATTCACCAGTTCAAATGATCAGGCCTCTATACTTGGCGTGATTGATGAAGATGCATCACAGGCTATTCTAGAGTTATTGAAAAGTGAAGAACAAGAGGAAGTTGAAGAGATTATGGGGTACCCGGAAGATAGTGCCGGTACACTTATGTACACCGACGTATTTACGCTACATGAAAATACTATAGCAAAAGAGGCAATCAACGCACTTCAGGATCATGAGTCTTCAGAGATGGTGTTTTACCTCTATGTAATTGATGACCATGAAAGGTTGGTCGGTATCATTTCTTTGCGTGATCTGGTAACGACACCGCCAGATACTAGACTAAAGGATATCATGATCAGATACCTGCAAACAGTACGGCCTGAAACTGATCAGGAAGAGGTCGCCAGAATTGTTTCTCAATATAATTATTTAGCCGTTCCTGTTATCGATCAAGAAGGTCAATTGCTAGGCATAGTTACTGTGGATGAAATTGTGGATGTCATCCGGGAAGAAGCAACCGAAGATTTCTTACAAATGGCTGGTGCAGGTAAGGATAGGGAAATTCTCATGAAATCATCATGGGACAATGCCCGTAGCCGTTTACCCTGGCTATTTGCTAGTTGGGTTGGTGGTGTTTGCGCCGCAGCGATAATCGGCATCTTTGACAATACCTTGCAAAGTACGCTGGCACTGGCTGCATTTATACCGGTGGTAATTGGAATGGGTGGTAATATAGGGACACAAACATCAACATTGGTCGTTCGCGGTTTAGCTACCGGCAGGGTAAATGTGGGCAACAATATCAACATTATTTTCAAGGAAATCCGTGTCGGTCTAATACTAGGTATTCTCTATGGTTTATTGTTAGGATTGTTTGCAATAATGAGTTTTGTGGATATTTCACCATACTTGGGACTTGTAGTTGGTTTAGGGATCGCCTGTTCAATGCTTATAGCTACCGCATTTGGATCTTTGGTGCCATTACTATTGCATCGTATGGACATCGATCCCGCTATTGCAACCGGCCCTTTTGTTACAACAAGTATAGATATACTTGGTGTAACGCTCTATTTTGTCATAGCAAAGATATTTCTACCGGTTTAACATGACCCTTACTTACCTTTTTTGGGGAAGTATCTGCGCATACCTTTTGTTCACACTATACTTTACCGCAGGTTTACGCCGGCTAAGAAATAACAGCACCACTAATTACCTGCCCGGGGTATCCGTTGTCATAGCAGCACGAAATGAAGCTGACACACTCCAGGAACTGCTAAATGATCTGGTACAGCAAAATTACCCAAAGGAAAAATTGGATATTACCATCGTAAGTGACCGATCCACGGATGGAACTTGGAATATAATTCAAGACTATTCACAATTGCATCCCTCTGTGAGGGGGATAAAAATTGAAGATACTGATCCCAAAATGACACCTAAAAAACGCGCATTAACGTACGGAATTGAAAAGACAAACGGTGAGATAATTATATCAACTGATGGTGACTGCAGCGTTCCTACTGGTTGGATAAGCAGCATGGTGGATGCATTTGATGATGATACCGGCATAGTCGTAGGTAGATCCAAAATTGATACAAGGAAATCTTCCTTCCTTCATTTCTATCAGGGCATCGATTTTTTGGGCATTATGGCAGCAAATGCAGGAGTTATTGGCTGGGGACTGGGTTGGTCAGGGTCTGGACAAAACCTTGCCTACCGTAGAAAAGCGTTTGAACATGTAAATGGTTTTCACCCTGTAGCGCAAAAACGCTCAGGGGACGATATGTATCTGGTACAATCCATTTCCAAAGATTTTGGAATAAAATTTAACGCGGATCCAGCTAGTTTTGTTATTACACAACCAATGAATACTGTAAAAGACTTCATTAGTCAACGTACACGCTGGTCATCTAATTCTCGTTCATTATGGCAAACAAATATATTTTTTCTTTTATTTTTAACAATCGCATTCATTTGTAACAGCGTATTGCTGATTGGTTGGTTTATTAAACAAACCGCTTATATAATGCCTCTATTATTCATTGCTAAAATGATTAGTGATGGTCTAGTTCTTTTTACAGGCTCAGCAAAGTTAGATATACCAATTCGAACAAAAGATTACCTGATCTGGAGCCTGCTGCAGCCGCTTTATATACCCTATATTGGCATTATGGGTCTTGTTGGTCAATTTCGATGGAAGGAATGACAGTCAGGATGTATGCTAAACCAATGCTAATTATTCTTTTGGCTAATAGTATTTTTATTTATGGTCAGAAATATAAAATAACGCTTTGGTCATTTCCAATTGTTGCGGTAGAAATGAATTCTGAAGCATCCGGCAAGATTACCTATAACACTGAATCTATTGGTATTATGGATTATATCTGGCCCCATGATAACAATTATACCACTCATTATGATACAACCAATTTTGGATTACGCCATTTTTCCAAAAATATAAAACAGGGTAGTTTCAAGCAGAAACTATCATGTGATTTTAACCATGAGGATAGCACGTTGATTTACGATGACAACGCTGTACACGTGCCTGATTCTATCCAAACAATATTTACTATGCTGGCACGTATTACCGTTGATTCACTTGAATCCATCGACACAAAGTGGTTCCCGATGGATCATGAAGGTTGTTCATATCGGGGGCGCTTTTTATGGTCAGATACGGTAACTGTAAGGGCAATGGATAAATACATTCTTTGTGATCATTTCCGGTTTGATCTTATTCCAAATGAGGATAATGAGTGTTTGCTCGAAAAATCCGATTATTTTATGAAAAATATCGTTGCAGAAAATACAGTTAGACAATTATGGGTGGAAAAAAACAATAATAAACGTATTATTAAAGCATCAGCCAAGGTATCTGGCTTAACGCTGGAAGCAATAATTCAAGATGAGTAAAAAAATATCATTCTTCAAAAATTACAAATTCCATATTCTTCTTTGGATATTAATTGGTGCAGCTGTTGTAGTTGCACTGCAATACGGAGTAGATGAAAAAATTGTAGTTTTTACCACACTGATCCTGGGAATATTTACACAAGTATTTGCCGGGTTGGGCGCCTTGATTGCCATGATCCCGATCATTGGTCCCATATTGATTAAAGTAATAACCATACCATTCTTTTGGATGATCAACGCCTTAGGCCATGGGGTCAGTATTGTAGCTATCAAAAAAGGGTATACTGATGAATTGGTTAAATCACGTGTACTGACTATTGCTCTGTTGATCGGTATTGTCCTAGGGTATATCATGGGTAACCTAATACCGTTGCAATAAAGTAGAGACATAATCATGAATATTCTTATTGTGCAAGGTCCTAATCTCAATCTAATTGGGTTGCGATCTGCTAAGAGCGGAGATCAGATAACGCTTGATAAAATAAATCGTAATCTGAGGAAACAGGCCAATAAGCGACCAGAAGATTTGACAGTGAAAATTTTACAGACACATAAGATCGAAAAGGCCATGACTACCATACACCGTAATCGTAGATGGGCAAATGGTATCATTCTTGCACCCATGGCTTGGGCTCGCTATGAATATGCATTGCGGGATTGCCTTGATACCGTTGCTATACCAACAATTGAAGTATTCTTAGCAGATCAGTACGAATCAGAGGAAGATAAAGTTATGTCAATCTTATCCGCGGTATGCATGGATTCAATGAGCGGACATCCGCTAAGCATATTTACTGATGCCCTGGACCGACTTGTTAATCATTTAACTTAATGATCCGCTTAAATTATTTATACTTAGTGGTTCTCCTTAACCTATTTACCGGTTGCAATACGCCACCGGATTCATCGCCATATATATCACCGAAAACACATTCCATCAGTAAGGCAGGAAATGTATCAATTTTGACATTTTCGGAAGACAAATTCTTTGCTACAATTACCATACCGCACGGTTCGCAATCAGTAGGTCCAATTTTAAAAAAGTTGATGGCAGATGATAATACTAATGTGCTGGACCAATATTTGGATGGTACAGTCAATGAAGATACTGCCCCGGAAATCAAAGATGTAATCATTGCTTCATTGCCAGATGGTGCACTGGATTATCGATTTATAGAATTCACGACAACGCCAAGTTCTAGTATTCTACAGTTGGCATTAGACCGTAATCTCATTGAGGAAATTGCGTTGCCCATAATTAAGAAATATACCTATCCTGGGGCCGTACCCATTCTGCCATTATTTTCCGTTTCAACTACACCGCCTATTCCAAATGATCTAAAAAATTTGAAATTACTTTTACCATGTGAAAATGTACCAGTGCCCGAACGACCGCTACTCTTACCAAATGCGCCGCGGGCCTATAGGCACGGCACGCACAGGGGTATTGATTTCTATGTTAACTGGGGAACGCCTGTCCGAGCAGTAGCAGATGGTGTAATAATTCGTGCGGAACACGGTTATAAGGAAATGTCAGCAGATTTTCGGTTAGATGTTTTGGGTGATACAAAAATACTGGGTCGTACACCATCTGATGTTTTTGAACATCTTCTGTTAGGGCAAGCAGTATATATTGATCATGGTTTTGATTTGGTGCCCGGTTATCGTGCAGTTACTATATATGCGCATATGTCCCATATAAATTCCAAGATCATTGTTGGTTCGATGGTGCGTCGCGGCGAGAACATAGGGCAATCGGGAAACACAGGAACTAAGGATAGTACTCTCAAGAAAAAAACAGGTGCTCACTTGCACTGGGAAATGATATTACAGAATAAAGTGGGTGAATATTATTTAGGACAGGGATTGAAGGGTGATTCTTTATACGTGTTATTTCAAAACATTTTTTAACAGTATAAACATATCCAATTAGAACATAATGACTATTTACAGTTTGAATTGGTTTTTACTATCTGTTTTTTGACCGCAAAGTCAATATTAGCGGGCTTTGAAATACATGTTAAGTAATTTATCGATTAACAACTTGATATTATAGAATTATAGTGGGCTGAGGCGCAGCCTATTAGCATTGCCAATCACAGTAATAGAAGACAGCGCCATGGCTATTTCAGCAATTACAGGGTGCAGTATACCACAAATTGCTAATGGAATGGCAACAAGGTTATAGATAAATGCCCAAAATAAATTTTGCCGTATTTTTTTGAATGTTGACAGCGATAACTTTACAGCGCGGTAAAGAACCTTCAGGTTTTTACCTGACAATACAATATCTCCTGCTTCTACAGCTATATCTGTCCCCCCAGCCATTGCAAAACCAACATCTGCATTAGCTAATGCAGGTGCATCGTTAATACCATCACCTACCATGGCTACCGAATGGCCATCCTGCTGATACGATAAAATAACTTCCATTTTTTTATCCGGGGTCAATTCAGTATGCACATTTGTAATGCCCAGTTTCTCGGCTAAAGGTGCTGCAACGGTATGATTGTCACCAGTTAGCAATACACAGTGGTAGCCGTCCTGTTTTAGCTTTGCTACAATATCCTGAGCATCTGGTTTTAAAATATCTTCAAGCTCGAAAATACCAATCAGCTCATCATTGCGGTTCATATAGACTGACATGTTATTGGGTTTTACTCCTGAATCCGCAGCGGTGTATTGTTTGCTGCCTATTTTTAGGTTGTCTTTTTTATAGTCTCCACTTAATCCTTCTCCCGGCGTAATCTTGATGTTACTTACGGAATGAAGGGAATAACCCTCTTTCTCTGCCAACTCTACGATTGCGCGAGAAAGTGGGTGGGTGGATTCTTTGCTCAGGGATGCCGCCATGGTGATCAGATCTTTCTTTGTGAAATCTGCAGTCTGATGGATTTTCGTTACAGTAGGTTTCCCCGTTGTAAGGGTTCCTGTTTTATCAAATAAAATTGTACTTACACCACTAAGTCTTTGAATGGCCGCGCCATCACGAATAAGAATACCCATTTCTGCGCCTAGACCAGTGCCGACCATTAGCGCTGTAGGCGTTGCTAACCCCAAGGCGCAAGGACAGGAAATAACCAGTACTGCAATAGCAGCAATAATAGCTAATTCTGTAGGAGATCTTAATGGATCAACCCAGGGTAGGTGTCCTGCAAAAACATTTAATACAGAAGCCATTGCTTCTGGGAAAATTATCCAGGCCATAAAAGTCATGGTTGCTAGTAATAGTATACTGGGCACAAAATAACTAACAATACGATCAGCAAATATCTGAATTGGTACTTTCGTTGTCTGAGTTTGTGCCACCAATTGAATAACCTTAGCTAGAAATGTGTCCGAACCTGTTTTAGTAACTTTGATCTTTACAGTGCTATCGGTGCAAATCGTTCCACCCAATACTTCATCATTTATACTTTTTACCGCTGGAATAAACTCGCCGCTCACTAACGCTTCATCTATTGCAGCCTGTCCTTCAATAATTACACCATCTGTCGGAATTACATCCCCAGCACGTACGATCATAATTTGATCGAGCAGCAAATCTCGGACATCCACTTTCTGTTCTCTATTATTTGCGTCCAAAATGGTGGCTTTTTTTGCCGTGCGATCCATGAGTTTCCGGATCGCTTTAGACGATCGACCGCGTGCTTTTGATTCAATATATCGTCCAGTTAAGTGAAAAGCCATAATCATGCCTCCAATGCCAGCGAAGGAGTGCAT
>CAYYXU010000081.1:0-7622 GCA_964475645.1 uncultured bacterium
GTATATTCATATGTAAACTTCGCCAGCGTACGAGAAAAACAAAAGGAAAACTAATCATTGGGAACCAAATATTTTACGTAACCGTATTATTAAAACAATTATTTCTTACCGCACATGACAGAAACTGAATTCCGTAAAATATTGAACAAACTTGATGGTTATTTTATCCCACGTCAGATCGGATCAAGCGGTAAAGAATGGATCACGGCTGGATCTTTATTAGGTGAAACAAGTATTGCTGATATAAAACGAATCCTTATTAAAGAGCCAATTAGCTGTCATTTTAGTGAATTGGGGGATGATATTCGAATTCATGTATCCAACTATGATAACGTGATTTTACGAATACCAAATATTTCCAAGACCCATCTGATTTTATTCCTTTTAACAGTAATAACAACATTAATGGCTGGCGCTGTAATGCAAGGTGGACAACCATTAACAAATCCAGCAGAAATTCTAATAGGTATTCCTTTTTCACTGACTTTATTGCTGATATTAGGTTGCCATGAATTTGGTCATTATTATTATGCTCACAAGCATAAAGTAGATGCTACACTGCCTTACTTTTTACCGGCACCGCCGTTTCTATTTATTATTGGAACTTTCGGTGCATTTATTAAAATAAAATCCCCCATCTATAAGAAAGATGCATTATTGCAAATTGGTGCTGCTGGCCCCATAGCCGGTTTTGTTATTGCTGTACCGGCATTAATAATTGGTCTCATTTTATCAGAGGTCATCGCAATTGATGGGGGAGAAGCAGGCATCATTCTAGGTGATTCTCTGCTTATGAAATTTCTCACTATAATGGTTTTTCCAAATCTGGCTGATGGACAGGATGTTCTACTCCATCCCATAGCATTCGCCGGTTGGATTGGACTATTAGTGACCATGCTCAATTTGTTGCCGATTGGTCAGTTGGATGGTGGACATATTGCTTATGCAATGTTTGGTGAGCGTCAAGGATTGATAGGTAGCATTTCGCTTTTGGCTTTACTGCCCCTTAGTTTATTATCGCTAAATTGGTTGGTATGGGGTATCTTAATTATTGTTCTAATGCGCACAACCAAACATCCACCTATACAGGATAAACATACACCTTTATCCAGAGAAAATCAGCTGGTGGGGTATGCTTGTCTGGTAATATTTATATTATGTTTTATTCCTACCCCTTTTCAAATTTAATATGAATCGATTAACAATCCTTTTCATCCAATTGGGGTTGTTATTTGGACAAGCCAGAATAGGTGAGTGGCAAGCGTATACTGCACCCCTCCATATAAATGATATTACTGGTTTTGAACAGCAAGTTATATGTGGGACCAATGGTGGTTTACTTATATATGGTCAGGATAAAAATACCTTTAATACATTAACAGTTATTGATCAACTTGCAGGCACGGGTATAAATGTGGTTGAAATTGGCCAGGACGGTTATTTATGGATTGGTGGTGTGAGTCCAAATGGTTTTGTTCAGGTTTACGATCTTAAGTCGAAAAATAGTATAGCAGAATTTGATTTTGGTTTAACTGAGGTTATTGATATATCTATAGCAGACTCTATATGTTTTGTTGCGTTTCTAGAAAATCAAGACTGGGGACTAATGGAATTTATTTATCGTGATGAAAGCTGGATTTATCGTGATGTGTATCGTAATTGGCCGATGGATTTTGGATCAATTAATGCATTAGAGATCTGGATGGATGATATTATGGTGGCCACAGAGCAAGGATTATTTGTTGGTGATTGGCGGGGATCAAATTTGAAAGACCCAACAAGTTGGGGACAGCCATATACTTCACTAACTGGTAATATTAGTAGCCTACATAACAATGGCAGCAACATATTATTGGTCCATGAAAAAAATGTATACCATTTAACACCGAATACATCAACGCCATTGACTTTAATTTGGGATTATTTTTCCGATACAGATCAATTCATTGATATAACCCAGGACTCAGATGGATTCCTATGGGGTATACTTGACTGGAAATTCATGAAATTGGATGATACCGCAATTGAATGGCAACTTAATGTGAATTCCAATTATTCATTTACTTGTTTAACCAAAATGCTTGATGGCCAAATAATTGCCGGGTCGGAGATGGGTATTGCTCTGATTGATAAAGACGCTCAAACACTAACCCGAGAAATACCGAACGCACCTTTGACAAACCAGATATCTGCATTAACTGTATTGAATGATGGTCGGCTTGTGGCCGGATCAAAGCATGGTCTTTCTATTAAAGAGTCTTGGGGTTGGCGAAATATTTCTGAATCTGATGAGATAATTCTTACACCAACTTATAATGAATTACGATTCGCTGTAGATTATATACCCGTTAATTTTGGCGGGTTTGTAGCTGATATGGAACAGGGGCCAGATGGTCTACTATATTGCGCCATCCGTGGAACGTACCCTGAACCACGTCGCCATGGAGGCGGTATAATTATAATAGATATAGATAATCCTCAGAATTTTACTTTGATAGATACTTCAGTATTGGATTATTACGCCGATGAATATATGATTGTAAAAGATCTTGAATTTGATCCCTCTGGTATCCTTTGGGGAGCAAACGCTTATGCTACAACACGAGGAAATCCGATTACATTACGAGATGCAAATAATTCCTGGGGATCTTTTAGTGTAACTAACTCTGGAAATATCCTAAGCTATACACCAAATACTATTGGGTTTGATTCATTCGGTCGTGTCTGGATTGGTTCATTTGAGGACGATTTGAATACATCACCGGCGCGGAATGGTGGATTGGTATATCTGGATTATGAGGGAAGTGTAATCAATCCTTCCAGCACAGAATGGGGTTCAATTGATATCAACCCTGGATATACTAATAATACTGTATGGTCATTAGCGATTAATGATGAAGATATTCTATATGCACTTACCCCTATTGGTTTGTTGCAATTGACTTTACAATTCTCAAATGCCGATCCTGTTAAAAAATATGGTTATGTATATTTTCCAAATATTTCTTATGGTAAAGGATCAAAGATTCAGATTGATTCGAGAAATAATGTTTGGACTGTCTCGCCAACACAAGGTGTTCATGTTCTAACATCAGGATCAACGTATTGGCCAGATATAAATGGTTTTAAACAAGATAATAGCCAATTACTCTCGAATGAAGTGGCTGATATTGCGTTTAATAATGATGAAGGTTTAGCCTATATCGCGACCAGTCAGGGAATTAGTGTATTGCGTATACCTTTTGCAGTCCAGAAGGATAACTACAAGAAAACGCGAGTGTTTCCCAATCCATATCATCTACCCAGTAGTTCGCCATTAGTAATAGATGGCTTAATGGATGAGAGTACCTGTAAGATAATGACGGTTACTGGTCGAGTGATCCGTACTCTTTCGGTTAATAGTCCAGGGGTAAATGGTTATCAGGCCAATTGGGATGGAAAAGACAGTAAGGGTATATGGGTTGATACAGGCGTTTACCTAATAGGCATTTATAGGGATAGCGGAGAGTTTGGCTTCGAAAAAATTGCTGTAATACAGCATTAAGTATAAATCAATATTATTATTATTGCTCAATAAACTCTGGCATTAAACCAAAGTCCTGCTCTAATTCATCAGCAATTTCTCGAATCAATTGTTTACGTTCAGCATAAGGTATAAATGCACTTTTCATTGCCATAATTATCATTTCCCTAAAATCATGCAGCTTGAACCCGAATAATTTATGTGCGAGCAAAAACTCCTTTGTCAGGGTGGTTCCAGACATTAATCGATTATCTGTATTTATTGTAACCCGAATTCCCTGGTCATAATAATATTTCAAAGGATGATATTTTAGAGATCGAATGGATCTTGTCTGCCAGTTAGACGTCAAACAAATTTCAAGAGTGATGCGATGGTCATTCACATAGTTCATTAGGTCTTTATTTTCCTTAAGTCGTGTACCATGCCCAATCCGGTGTGCGCCACAATGGTGAATTGCTTGATGTATTGAGCTAGGTCCATACGCCTCTCCGGCATGAATTGTAGCATTGATATTATTATTCAAAATCATGTAGAAAGCTTCCTGGTGGTCTTTTGCTGGAAAATTTTCTTCTGCACCTGCTAGATCAAACCCGACAACACCTTTATTTTTATACCGCACGGTTAGGTCAGCAAGCTTCAATGATGCCGCAGCGGAGATGTTACGTATTCCGCAAACGATAATGCCAGACTTTACACCAAAATCTTTTTGACCACGCTTCAATCCACTTCGAACTGCTTCAACAGACTCACCCATGGTCATTCCTTTTCCTGTGTGTAATATGGGTGAATAACGGATTTCTATGTAGCGTACATTTTCCTTGGCCACGTCTTCAATTAATTCATATGCAGTTCTGCTGAGCGCCTGAGGTGTTTGCATGACGCTAAGTGTTATATCAAATCGTTTTATGTAGTCTTCCAAGGATCCTCGAGTTTTACCAATAACCAATAGCTTAGATAATTCATAAGAACTGGAAGTCGTCAGAGTAACCTTATCTTTTTTGGCCAAATCTAGAATTGTTGGTACACGCAAAGAACCGTCAAGATGGCAGTGGAGTTCAACCTTAGGTAACCGTTTCAGTAGAGCGTGAGTTATTTTCATTTATCTTTTCTGCTAATAATAAATAGCCAGTAACACACCCCACCTATTAATAAAACACCTGGCCAAGGGCCAAAAGGTGCTTTGTTAAAGACTGAATAATCAGTAGATAGGTTTAATTCATATAATTCGTTCAGCAATAAAGGAAATGCTAGCATTATTCCTATTAATGCTTCTCCAGTAATTAGGCCAGAAGCAAACAATAATCCATTTTGATTTATGTCATCTTCGCCATGCATTGCTGTTTTTCCGCTAGTTAAATAAGAAATAAGTCCACCAATAAATATCGGTGTAACTAAATGAAATGGTAAGTATAACCCAACAGCTACAGCTAGAACTGGTGTTCGGAAAGTTGAACCACGTTTTTCAAGAGTTTTATCTAATATGATTATTGCCGTTGCTAGTAATCCTCCCATTATAATCAAGTTCCAAGGGAGATTTTGTTCAAAAACACCTTTGGCGATATTTGCCATGAGACTGGCTTGAGGTGCTTCTAATGTATTTCCTTGCATCTCAATAGGTAGGTGATTATCCGATGCAATTCCATAGCGTTGATGGAGCATCCAAAGAACAGGCATCATAACAAATGAACTCGATAAAACTCCTATACCTTGCATGATTTGCTGTTTCCAAGGAGTAGCACCAACAATATAGCCGGTTTTTAGATCTTGAAGGTTATCTCCACCAATAGCCGCAGCACAGCATACAACTGCTCCGATAAAAATTGCTGCAGCTGGACCTACATCTACACCAGCATTATAAAGGGCAAACAGTAAAATAGAAGACGATAGTACCGTAGCGATAGTCACACCTGATATGGGATTATTCGAAGATCCAACTAATCCAGCCATGTATGCAGCAACTGCTGAAAACACAAAACCAGCTAAGAGCATTATAACTGCCATGAATGCTGTAACTAATACACTCTTTACAACTGTGAGATAAATCGCAAAAATAGGGATAAGAGACACCAATAATGCAATGCCAACCCAAACCAATGGTATATCCATTTCTTTTCGATCAATGGCTTTACTGTCTCCCGTTTTCGTTTTTTGGTAAACCTCTAGACCAGATCGTATTCCACTAGATAAAGATTTTCTCATATTTATTAAAGCCCAAAGCCCTCCAACGATCATGGAACCAACTCCAATATATTTAATGACATTGCTATGGATCCAATTGACTGAAGCACCAGCATCGTTAGCTATTACGGTTGGTATTTGATCAATATACCCACTTGATAGAAAAGGAAGAAAGATCCATCGACCAATTACTCCACCACTAAAGACTAGTAAGGAAATATTTAAACCAATGATATATCCTACAGATATTAATGCAGGGGATAGATTTATTTGAAAGCTTGCAAAAGAATTTCCAACACGAGCGGCTCCGCTTAGAATTCCTGACCACAGTTTCATTGCTTCAGAACCTAACTTAAAGAAAGCTCCGGCAATCCCAGCATAAATTAAATACTTAAGACCAGAAGATCCTTTTTCGCCGGATTTCAATACTTCTGATGTAGCAATACCTTCAGGAAACAAAAGGTCTTCTTCAATAATTAAAGCTCGTCGTAAAGGTATGGTAAAAAGGACACCAACCATCCCACCTGTAGCAGCAATAGATGTAATTGTCCAGTATTGGTCAAAGGAGAATTTTCCCCAATAATTCATAAGTATTAAAGCTGGAATTGTGAAAATCACGCCAGCGGCCAAGGACTCTCCTGCTGAAGCCGCAGTTTGCACAATATTGTTTTCTAAAATATTTGATTTTCTAAATAAGGACAAAACACCCATAGATATAACAGCCGCCGGAATGGAAGCCGAAACTGTCATACCGGCAAACAAACCAAGATAGGCATTGGCACCAGCCATTAGCATGGATAGTAATATTCCAAGGATTATTGCTTTTAAGGTGATTTCATTTTTCATATTAGTCCTTTTTTCTATAGACTGAGAAAGTAGGTAGATATATTTAGCTGAGCAAGAGCTCTAATATCGATTGGTCTTTCGCTAACTAGACTTATTAATGTAAATTGAATTCAAACAAGGGGTGCTGTTCTGAACCAGACCGAACCGCTGAGAATAAACCCTTTGAACCTGATCTGGATAATGCCAGCGTAGGAAAGATGAATTATATAACTAAGCTCTGTATTTCCCTTTATTGTATATCTATAGTCAGTGCCCAGGTTTCTGGAATTGTAATAGATGCTTATTCAGCACAACCAATTGAAGGAGTAAACATTACTTCGGAAGGCCTAGGGACATCGACTAATGTAGATGGTGAGTTTCAGTTAGATGTGAATGAGAGATCAATACTTCAATTTTCTCATATCGGTTATCACACGATAAAACTAATTGCAATAAACGAAATAGTTGTAAAACTTGAGGAAAAAGTAATTGATACTGAAGGGATTATCGTTCATGCAGGTCTGGCGGAAGAAACGCTGCAACGGGTCGCTTCCAGTGTAACTGTATTTACGAAACGGGATATAAAAGAAAAAGGTTCAGAACACTTTCAATTATTAACAGATTATATCCCCAATTTGAATTGGGCAGGTGGAACGAGTCGGCCGCGATATTTCCAAATTCGTGGTGTAGGTGAACGTAGCCATTATTTTGGCGAAGGCCCGCCCAACTTTTCTGTGGCATTTGTACTGGACGACATTGATCTTAGTGGGCTTGGCATGGCTGGAATAATGCATGATATTAAACAGGTTGAAATATTTAAAGGACCCCAATCTTCTATGTATGGTCCTAATGCTATGGCTGGTTCGATTACGCTGTGGTCAGCGACGCCTCAAGATAGTTTTGAGTCTAACCTGACAGCAACCTATGGGTCAGATAATCACTACAGACTTGGCCTAGTTGGGAACGCAAAAATTATTAAGGGATTGAGCATTCGGGTGAGTGGTTTGAAAAATTATTCGGATGGTTTTCGAGAAAACATATCCAAGAATACCACTAATTCGAACAAACGGGATGAATTGTTGTTACGGACAAAATT
>CAYYXU010000082.1:0-7612 GCA_964475645.1 uncultured bacterium
TTTTGGAACAGGTCAGGCTAATGATATTCGAGTTGCTGATGGGAATGTTGTTGTGGTGGGAATGGCGACCGGAGGGCCAACTGGTGAGAGTGCCTGCTATTGGCTTAATGGCGAACTTAACTATCTTGATGTAATAGGGGAATACTTTAGTGAAGCAAAAGGTATTTTTATTGAATAATATTTTATTTCTAACTTGATATCCTTATATCCGTATTAGCCAACCAAACCCCGCCCAGTAGCGGGGTTTTTATTATAGATATCTAGGATAATTATAGTATGGCCTTTAAAAATAGCGTTCTAGACCTGCATTCTTCTATCACAGAAGTCGTCTGCACTTCTACTAAGGAAGTACGGTGAGGTGGCTACTGATAGCGTTTGTGGCCTATCTTTTGTCATGTACTGAACCCACGAAATACGTTACCCGCGAACTTACGATTTGGAATAAGTACGTAAGTAATGGCTATGATAACTACGACGATGAAATAGAGGTCAATTTGAAGCTGGGAAGTCAGGATTGGTTTTGGTTATATGATTCTGGTGACCGGGTTAAGATTTATAATAATTCAAGCTTCAACTGGCAATTTGAGTTTCCTGAAGACTTTGATAGTTTATATGTTCACGCCCGGTTCTATTATACCAAAGACATAATAATAGAACTAGTAGTTGCGGATACGGCGCTTAGAATGGATTCCGATAAGACTCTTATGTTCTGGAACTGTGGAGATACAACGGTGGTAGAATACCCCTTTCCCGCATGCCTCACGGAAGTAGATTCTCTTTAATAATTCTTGCCTATATCCATCTTTTGAGAACCAGTAATAAAGAGCTATATTGATAAGCGATGTTCTCACGTTCTATCCCTCGAGTAACCATTCTTATTTGCCTCTGGTTTCTGCCGTTTGGTTCATTATATGCACAAATAACCGGTATGGTGGTAGATAAGGATACTCAGGAAGCCATTGCAGGTGCAAACGTTATTATCCTCAACACGGACATTGGTATCACCACCAACGACAAAGGCATGTTTGCACTTGATTGGAATGGAGAATTTCCCATTAAAATTCGTGTATCCCATATCGGCTACAGTGAACAGGATATTGCTATCCAAAAGCCGAGTGAAGTGCTGGTAAGCCTGGAACTTACGGTATTGGAAGGGGCAGAGATTTTAATCACTGGTGAACGGAAAAAGATAGAACGGGAAGTGTCCAGCAGTGTTGAAGATGTGTCCTTGGAACAAATTGAGATTCGTGGTATCCGCGACATCGGTGAGGTCCTTCAGGAAATGAGTAGTGTTGTAATATCTACTGCGCCATCAGGTCGACAAACAGCTAGCGTCAGGGGTAGCAATGCCAACGAAATATCAGTTTACTTGGATGGGATAAGGCTCAATAGATCACTGGATGGTGTTGCAGACCTCGCTACCATTGACATGATGGACCTGTCCGAGGTGGAGATAATACGAGGGGGGAATTCTGTTCTTTTTGGACCCGGGAATTTTGGGGGCGTGATTCATTTGTCATCCCAATCACCGGAAAGAAACATGGTAACCATGTATCGTAATGTTGGTCTAACGGATGAAAGAGATCAGGATTTATCAGGAGCCATAAATCTACGTGTTCGATCCTTTGGACTGGGTGGACGTTTTTCCGGTAAGTCGCGGTTATATGATGGTCGTACACTCTACACATCCCTTTTTAATAACCTAGTTTCTACGTTCGACTTATCTGATGGGCAGGTTTCGGCAAGGCACTTATCACTTGGCAATTCTATAAAATTCCCCACCGGTTCTATCATTGCAAAGGATAGTTTAGCGGTAAGTCGAGTGAGTTTCCATGGATCAATCCTAGGAACTCGCGACTGGGATATTCAATACGGTTTCAGAGTATGGGCGTGGCAGGATTCGTTCTTTGATAATATTACTCGAGACCTTGATGAAGAAACCACCATGTTCCGTATCGGAAAATCTTTTCACTGGAATCGATGGGATGGAACAATCCAATGGGAAATGGAAGACCAGCGGTATTTTGGTGACAACCGGATCATGCCTAAAGATATAAAACAGAGTTGGGGTGATAATGCACGATTAAGCTGGCTAGACAAGGGCTGGGCTGGTGTCTTGCGGTATACGACCCCCACGGACACCCCTACTATGGAATCGATCCGTTTTGAACTAGGTGTTCGCCCAAGTCGAGCCAAATATAACCATCGTCAGATTGTCAGCGAATTTGACTCTCTATATAATCAAGCGTCTAATAGCTGGAACCAAAGTTTCATCCAGGAAACCAGCTACGAAAAAGCATCAAATATAGAAATGAGTACCTTCCGGTTAGGAGCCTATCTTAGGGGCACAACTCCGCGCTTTAGGTATAACCTCTTTTTCAACCAAGGTTGGAATAAGAGACCCCCTACTTTGAACGACTATTTTCTCTGGTTTACAACACGTAATCAAGCCGACGCAATACTCCATGGAATAAGCGCGGAAGAAAAGACTATGCTGTTCCAGGGGGTCTTGACTGATGATCTGTTTGTGGAACACTTATCAACCACAGAGGTAGGAGGAGAACTTGTATGGGAAGAAATGACCCCAGCCACTATCGATCGCTGGGTGGTTAACGGGAGTGTTTTTCGCAATCATTATATTGATAAAATTGCCTATCGTTTGATTCAAGACTTCCTACCAATTCCATACAACTCGCCCATAGCATCCGTCAATGGTATTGAGTTAGGTACAAAGATAAAAATGCCAAAAGTATTGTGGGGATCCCTAGAATTTATTGGAAGCGTGACCCTGGTGGATGTCAGCAATCAGGAAGTTTTCCCCGATAAGCCTAGTCCCATTAATCATTTTGTTCTTGATTGGCGGAAAGGGATGTTCCATCTTAACATGAGTCATATTTATGAAGGGCCAAGGGTTTATGAACGGGCTGGTGTTCGAATCAGGTTGTTTGACAGCCGCGAAAACACCAATTTAACCTTAACGCTTACAAAATCGATCTGGCTATTTGACGCAAGTGTAAGCTACTCAATACGAAACCTTTTTTCTGATCAAGTTACATTTGTGGACTATGCCCACTATTCTACTGATCCTTTTAACTACTATGAAGCCCATAGAACATTATTTTCCCTCAAACTAACCCTTTCAGATAAAAAGGAAAAACAGTGAGGATACTACCGCTTTATATCCTGGTTTTTCTAGTCTTTGCCTGTGAATGGCCTTTTGATACAGACGAGACAGATCCAAGCGCTTTATTTGATTTAACTGTCGAACACAGCATTACACGACTGGTGGATTCATCTGGCGTTCAGTTAACCTGGAGTGAAATCATATTTGAAAATTTTTCCAAGGTGACGGTTGAACGTAGAAAACTAACAGATACAGTATGGACCCAGCGTGCAATCCTTAGTAATCCATTGATAACAACGCACACTGATATGGTCAACGATGATACAGATTTCCAATACCGAGTGACCTTTTCTGATGTTCAGGGCAACGAAAAATGGGCCGAAGGAGAAACCACGATTCCAAAAACAACTTCTTTATACATACCAGATGACTATGGAACAATCCAAGCGGCTTTTGATAGTCCTGTGATTGATGATGGAGATTCCATATTGGTTTATCCTGGAAAATACCCGGGGAGCCTGTCCATTTTAGGAAAAGATATTCTTGTTCAAGCAATCGATGACAATGAAGTGGCCACTATTATTGCTTCAGATAGTGATAGGTGTCTCAATATCAATAAGGGAATTTTTGAAGGGTTTCGACTAGAACGCGGGACTGGAGGTATAGGTGTATCTACACCTGGAGGAGGTGTATATGCTTCAGGTAACGCTGTACTGCGCAATAACTTTATTGTGGATAATGAGGCCCCAGGAGAAGGGGGCGGATTATACCTTACTGAAAATGCCAGCCTGTACAATAATTTTGTCATTAATAATGTGGGTGATAACGTAGGAGGTATCCTTATCAGTAATGCCACTGGACAAGTAATAAATAACACGATTGTAGGTAATAATATTGAAGATGATACTTTGGTAGGTGTCGTTATCACCAACAGTACAGTGACATTTTTAAATAATATTATTGCAGAACACACAGGCTTTGATTTGCTTTTAACGGGTGACAATTCTTCTGCAATTGTGGCTTACTGTCGTTTCAAAGAGGCAAGTCTGGCGGATTTAGACGGAAACATTCCAGGTGATCCCCTGTTTCTTGAAGTGGCCACTGAAGATTTCCATTTACTCCCAAATTCACCCTGTATTGACGCTGGTCACCCCGGGGATGAATACAGGGATAATGATGGATCACTGAACGATATGGGGGCCTATGGCGGGCCGAATGGATATTAGGCTTTATTAAGGTTGAAATTGGTTGTTTAATTAGGTAAACATTAAGATCCGCTAATTAATTTTGTTTATAGACATTTAGGATTGGTGGATCGTAATATTGTGCTGTAGGAATAATAACTGCCCTTGGGAAGAGCTATGAAATACGTTATAATTAGTTTTCTACTTTTTACAACCGTTATCTTTCCAACTCGAATTTTCTCTCACCATTATTCAATTATTGCCCATACTATCTCAGATAGTGCCAATGAGGCTCGTTCTATATTTGCAGCAGATGTAGATGGCGATGGGGATATGGATGTCCTTTCTGGCCATCATAACATTGTCTGGTATGAGTATGATGGTTTGGGCAGTTTCATTCCCCATACAATCTCATTTTCGGCGGCTTCATCTGTTTATGCGGTTGATTTAGATGGTGATGGGGATATGGATGTGGTGGGATCATCCGATGGTAATGTTAATTGGTATGAAAATGATGGTTTTCAAAGTTTTGCCACACATACAATTTGTAATCATTATTGGCATCGCGGGTTCACATCTGTCTATGCGTTAGATGTGGATAAAGATGAAGATATGGATGTGGTTACAGCATCAAGCTCGCCAAATAACAAAATCATGTGGTATGAGAATGACGGATCACAATATTTCAACCATCATGTTGTTTCAGACAGTGTTCGTGATGCTCGTTTTGTTTCTGCAGGCGATGTGGATGGTGATGGATACAAGGATGTAATCTCGGGGCATAAGAAAATTTCCTGGTATGAGTATGACGGTTTAAATAGTTTTATCGATCATACCGTTTCTACCTCAGGATCTAAATCTGTTAATGCAATAGATGTAAATGGCGATGGCCATATGGATGTGGTTGCAGCAAAACGGTCAGGGATCCAATGGCATGAGAATGACGGTTCACAAAGATTTACCACCCATATTATCACCAGCAATAAAAAATATGGAAATTTTTCCTATGCGGTGGATTTAGATCAAGATGGGGATACGGATGTTCTTTCTGCAGGTGATGATAATATCACCTATCATGAAAACGATGGTTTAGAGAGTTTTACTAAAAGGACCATAACCACTGCCAGGAAAAGTGACTTTCAGTCTATTTATGCAGCAGATGTAGATAGTGACGGGGATTTGGATGTACTGTCTGCAGCACTTAGCGATAGTAAGATTTCCTGGTATGAGATTAATTATCCTCCTGTTGCTAAGTATGCAGCTATAACCACAAGTGAGGATAGAGATTTAATTGGACGATTACCAGCATTTGACTCTGATGGCGATGGTTTAACATATAGCATCATAATTGGTCCAGCAAATGGAAGGGCGACAGTGTCTGATAATGCCGTTGGTACATTCTTTTATCGCCCAGTGGAAGACTACACAGGGTTGGACAGCCTAACATTTAGCATTACCGATGGTGTGCTTTCCGATACAGCGACTGTGTTATTTACACTTACTGCAGTAAATGATGCACCACTAGCGTTTGTTTCAACAGTGAAAACCGATGAAGATATAGATTATTATGGGTCAGTATTCGCTTCAGATATTGATAATGACCCATTGACTTACAGTTTATTAACTAACCCAACTTATGGCACGGTAACTATTACCGATAGCTCATCCGGTACATACACCTACAGCCCCAAAGTAAATTATAGCGGCAGTGATTCATTTACGTTTACAAGCAGTGATGGATCGCTTTCAGATACATCTAAAGTATTAATTACAGTACCTTCTGTAAATGACGCTCCAGTAGCACATGATCTAGAAATAGGAACCTATGAAGATACAGAATACAGCGGATCAGTGTCTGGTTTTGATGTCGAAAACGATAAGCTGACATATAATATTCTCACCCATCCATCAAATGGTACAGTATCGATTAATAATAGTACACTGGGGACATTCACTTACAGTCCTGCGATAAATTATAATGGGGATGATTCCTTTACATTTACAATCAATGATTCTCATTATTCAGATACAGCCACCGTTTCAATCAGGATCATTCCCTGGAATAATTATGGGGCAGATAAATTACCAGAAGTCCAATGGGGTAATGTACCCACAGTCTTACGGAAAATAATGTGGGTATACTATAACTTACCAAATGAAGGTAATTAATCCAGCTCTCAGTGGGGTTTTTGTTTATGAGGGCGGGATTAGACTCAAAGTATGAAACAATACTTTGTATATGTTATAGAATTAGACCCAGCAGTAATGGATAGGAAAAAATTTCGAGTTAAAAACCCAAATTTTATTAGCGGAAATGACTGTGTCTATGTAGGTCAATCCTCAAGAAAACCATTCCTTAGGTTTGAGCAGCATAAAGAGGGTTATAAATCAAACAAGTATGCAAAGTATTATGGTATAAAACTTAGACCAGACCTCTATGAGAAGTATAACCCAATTCCAACCAGAAAAGATGCTGAAGAAATTGAAGAGATGCTTGGTAATGAGCTAAGAAGTAGAGGATATGGAGTCTGGTTTAATTGAATAATCCCCACCGGGGTTTTTTGTTTATAGACATTTAGGGACAGTGTATAGTAATATTATTAGACTCATGAAGGACAAAGTACAACTTTTACTACTTATTTGGTTAACCACCTTAAATGGGCAGGTTGACTATACATCACAGATTCAGACTATTTTTTCCAGTGACTGCACAGGTTGTCATTCGTATGGTAATGCCAGTGGTGGTTTAAACTTAACCGCCTATTCAAGTGTAATGGCCGGCGGCAATAGTGGCGCAGTGATTGTGGCCAATGATCATGCAAATAGTCTGCTATGGCAAAAAGTAAACACTGGCGCAATGCCGCAGAATAATCCTGCTCTTCCACAATCACAAATTGACCTTATAGCTCTATGGATAAATGAAGGTGCGTTAGAATTTCCAGCCGTTGTTGAGAAAACATATGTCCCAGATGACAACTTTGAGCAAGCACTAATCGATCTAGGCTATGATGATGCTTTGGATGATTCTGTTTTGACAGCAAACATTAGCAGCGTTACCACCCTGAATGTTTCTAATGATTCAATCAGTGATCTAACAGGGATTGAAAATTTCACAGCTCTAACCACACTGTACTGTGGGGGTAATGCCTTGGACAGTCTGGATGTGAGCAGCAATACAGCTTTAACCGATCTTCACTGCTCTAATAATTACTTGGACAGCCTGGACGTGAGTAATAATACCGCTTTAACCTACCTAAGCGCCCGGAATAATCTATTAACTAGCCTGGATGTGAGCAGCAATACA
>CAYYXU010000083.1:0-5719 GCA_964475645.1 uncultured bacterium
TTGGCGTTAAAAAGCAAGTTATAGAGCAATTTTACTATAGTTTTGTAAGTGAGAAGTTCCAAGCCGAGGAAGGCGGCGAAGATGAACCTAAGAAACCATTTGAATTTTTAGACGATTTAACTGATGAACAACTAATATCTATGGTGTTACCAGAAGATACAAAAGTTAAAGCAATTGTAATGGCTCAGGTTAGCGCTGAAAAGCGTAAAAAAGTTTTGGATCGTTTGAGCCCTGAAGAAAAGGGTCGCGTTCTTATCGAAATGGGAACGCTTAATGAGGTCCCTTTGGAAGCAATAGTTAGTGTTGCTTCGGATCTACAAGAGAAATCTCATTTTCTACCAAAAACAGTTGATTTCTCGCGTGGTGGCGGTAAAGAAGTTGCAGAAATATTAGGTGAGATGGAACCGGATGACGAATCCAAATATCTAGAGGCTATTTCAAGGGAGGCGCCATCTCTTGCCGATGAGATAAAGAAATACCACCTAAAATGGGAAGATATATTTGAATATTTCCCAGATAATATTATTCGTGATCTTATGAATTCGGTAGAATTGGATCTTATTGCAATGGGGATGAAAGGTATGGATGAAGCAATAATATCAAGAGTGATTGAAAACTTACCTCAGAAAAAACAGGCTATGTACGAACCAATCGAAGGAGCAGTATCTAAGCGGGAAGTAGATAATGCTCGCAAGGGTATTGTGCAGGCAGCTAAACAGATGGAAAAAGATGGCGCATTCAATCTGGAGGATTATGTAGGTGGCGGAGAAATGGTGGAATAAATCCTCAAATAATTCAATCAAAATATTTGACCCCTTTTATTGTAGGGGTTTTTTTATAATTAATTGCATCGTGTTTAATTATTGAATTATTTATGGATTTAAAACAAGAGATCAAAAGCATAATATTAGCACCCTCTGAAGCAGGGAATAATAGAATGATAGGTATCGAACTCGAGGATTTCATTTATGATAAAAATAGTAGACGAATACCGGTAAATCCTGGTAATGAATATTCTGCTTCTGATTTAATTAAGAACTTAATTGATCTTCAAGTAAATGATAAATATAAAGCATATTATTCAATAGAACCTGGAGGCCAAATTGAATGGGCATCCACCCCTCGACGGTCATTGCATGATGTCCAAGTTGAGTTAAATAACCACCAAAAAAGATTAAAGACGCTCCTCACCGATCACCAACTGGAAAAAATTGATTTATCAGTTGAGCCAATCTATTTACCTAATGAGATAGATTTCATCGATAATGAGAAATATGAGTTAATGCATAAATTATTTTTACAGACAGGTAAGCACGGAGCTTGGATGATGAGAAACACAACAAGCATTCAAGTAAATATTGATATTTTATCAAAAACAGAAGCTGAACAAATGGCTTTTATTGCAGATTGTTTAACCCCTTTTTCTGTGCTACTGTTCGCAAATGGTCCGTTTATGGCAGGAAATCCAGCTAATAATTCAAATCATCGTTATAATATTTGGAATGATACAGATCCTTCTAGATGTGGACATTTGTTTGATCATGATATACATAATAATGATCAATTATTAGATAAATTTGTAGATATAGTATTAAATGCACCGTCAATTTTTGCTGTTTCTATTGATAATGATATTAAAAAGTTTGATGGTTCTTTAAACCAGTGGTTGCAAGGTATAGAAAAATCTGGTTTGCTGGATGAACATAAAATAAATATTGCTCTACATCAGATATTTACTCACGTTCGCTTTAAAAAACATGTTTTAGAAATTCGGGGTACCGACAGGCCGCCCAAAGGTTTTGAAATGGCACCAGCAGCTTTTTGGGTTGGGTTACTGACCGTTGATTCAATTCGGGATCAATTAATGAAAATATTTTCACGGTGGTCTCAAGAAGAACGAAAAATCGTTAATGCAAATGCGTGTATTCTCAACCTTTCAAATATCGGTCCAGCGGGGAAAAGCATGATGGAATGGATCAATTTATTTTCCGATCTAGCTATTGATGGTTTAAAGATAAGATCTGAAACTCTAAATATAGACAATGAACAAGATTTATTTAATCCATATTTAAAAATGATTAAAGAACGAGGAATTCCAGCCATATTTATGCAAAATGATTTCCATAATAACCAAAAACCGCTTATTGAATTTCTGAGGAATCAATAATTAAGAAGCCGCTCATAGGATTAAATCCATATTATTTTGAACATGGTGATGCAATGTGGAATGGTTCAAAAGAACGCTATTTCAATGCAATATGGGCAGCTGGTGGCATACCAGTTACGCTCCACTATCCCAATCAAGATAGATTGATCAATGAAATTGCCCAAACCATTGATGGATTACTATTAGTTGGAGGCCCGGATATCCCTAATGATATATATAATGGTAATCACCCAGAATTAATGGATTCTGATGTTATGGGGCAAGAACGAGAAAATTTTGATAGAAAAATTTTCCTCGCGATGTATAATTTAAGAAAACCGATGTTAGCTATATGTGTTGGAATGCAGCACATTAATGTGATTCGCGGCGGTACACTTTATGAAGATTTGAATGTACAATTAGATGGTTCTGTTAATCATGGAGAATTTAATGGAGACTATGCACAGCACACGGTAAAGCTCGAAAAAAATAGCTTAATAAATAAAGTTATTAATAGCGATAACCCAGAAATAATAAGTACCCACCATCAAGGAATTCGCAATCTAGGCAGTGGTTTAAAACCGGTTTCTTGGTCAGATGATGGTTTAATAGAAGCTATAGAAGACACCCAAATTCCTGATTCATTTTTGGCCGTTCAGTGGCATCCTGAATTTATGCTAGATGATGCTGATCAAATAAAATTATTCAAATGGCTGGTTTTAGAATCCTTATCTAAAAGTTAGTCCACTAGTCCATAACCACTGCGGCGCACATCTCCCACAGCATTTGTAGGTGTAACAGCATTTACACCACCAAAAAATAGGTTTTTTTCGTTCCAGTCGTGTATTTTTGACCAGGGGAAGCGTAATATTTCTGTATTAATACCTGATTCGCAGTGAATAATATTTTCCTCTAAATGAATTCGCGGTGCCCGGATTGCTTCTTCTAGATTCATATTTTTTGTGAGTTTATTGAGTATTACTTGTGTTATCGCAGATCGGATACGATTGCTCCCTCCGCTTCCAAGTACAAGCTCGGGGCCTGATTCCCCAATAACAATTGTAGGAGACATCATTGTTTCCATTCTTTTAGTCGTTTCCCAATTATGGAATCCGTCTGGATTCAAATCCTCTTCTCCTAGCATATTGTTCATCATAATGCCAGTGTCTGGTAGTATATGGCCGCAACCCTCTCCATTGGTAGTCGTTGCACTTGCTGCATTACCTTTTGAATCAATAATGCTTATATGCGTAGTTGACCCAGAACTCAGTTTTTCATTATTTGGTTTAAGGGGTATTTCAAGATCAAAAATGTCTGAATATCTTTTGATATAACTTGGGCTCAATATTTCTGCTAACGAATTTATTTTATTTTTTGTTGAAATAATTTCGTTTCGTGCAATTTGTGCTGAACGCATAACAAGAGCTAATAGTCGATTGTCTATTTCTTTCCTAGGAAATTTCTGAGAGATGATTTTTAAGGCAAATGCTATAAGTGTACCGCCTGGAGATGGCATAGGGTTAGTAATAATTGTTTTACCATTAAAATTAGTTTTCAAAGGTGTTCTTTCGATGACTTTATAGTTCGATAAATCCCATTTTTTCACTAGTCCTTCATCTCCCATGAAATCATCAATTATTTCTGCAAAATCCCCCTTATATAAAAAATTATGACCTTCAACAATTAGTTGTTCGAGGAAATTTCCAAAATCTGGGTTATTGAATCTCTCACCTGCTTTTATTGTTTTTCCGTTTGGTTTGAAAAGTATTTCTCCAGCATCAGTGTGACTAAGAATTGGGTCAAGAATTTTAAATAAATATTCATGTGCATTATTTATAATCGCTCCATACTTGGCAGTTCTTATAGCTGGTTCAAGTATGCGCGATAATGGCAATGATCCCAATCTAGAATGGATATGCAATAAACCGATTGTGTTTCCCGGTACGGCAACAGAACCCTTCCCAATATGAAAAAATTGTGATGCTGGGCCAAAATCAACTGCTATACGAAAAAAATCTAAATTCTTCAGTGTATTATTTTCAGGTGTATGTACGAAAAAGTCGAATATAATTGGTACCGAATCTTTTGGGTATGCCAGCATAACACCACCACCACAAGCGCCAGTTAATGAGTATTCAGATGTCATAGAGGTAAATACAGCACAAACCGCTGCATCAAATGCATTACCGCCATCCATAAGAATTTCCATTGCTGCATTAGTAGTAGTTTTGTCACCTGTAGCTACACTACCATACTTCATATAAATAGAAAGCTAGTAGATAAATAATATTTTACCAAGATTTTCAAAATATCATTTTCTAAGGCACTATGAGCTATAAACTATTTCTATATATGTCTAGTAGTAATTAATTTTGCGTGATTGTAGACTATCAATTTCATCGTGTATTTGATTTCCTTATTCATCATAAAACATAAAAACCCTTTTTTAGGCTGTGCTGCTGTGGAATGAATTATACTTTGTGAATTCCGTTTTGTGTAATACTAATGATATGATTTTTCGAACCCTTATTCTTCTGGAAAAAATTAAATGATCACAAAACACGATATTGTCATGGTGGGCGGTGGTGGCGCAGGACTTAGAGCGGCTATTTCCATTGCCGAAACGAACCCAAACTTGAGCGTCGCAGTGGTAAGTAAGATATACCCCATGAGGAGCCATACTGTGGCGGCTGAGGGCGGAGCGGCTGCTGTTATCAAAGATAACGATTCTATGGAAAACCATATCAATGATACCATTGCTGGAGGAGACTGGATGTGTGATCAAGATGCGGTGGAACTTTTTGTGAACGACGCTCCTAAGGAATTGATTCAGATGGAACATTGGGGTTGTCCGTGGAGTCGGGAAACTGATGGGACAGTGGCAACTAGACCTTTTGGAGGTATGAAAATTGAGCGTACATGGTTTGCTGCAGATAAAACCGGTTTCCATATGCTCCACACTCTTTTTCAGACATCTCTCAAGTACAACAATATTACCCGTTATGATGAATGGTTTGCTACAAAGATTCTTGTTGATAATAACCGATGCCAAGGAGTAGTTGCAATCGAACTTCGCACCGGTAAAGTGGAGGCGATCACTGGTAAATCTGTAATAATGTGCACTGGTGGTGCAGGACGAGTTTTCCCGTTCACTACCAATGGTGCCATAAAAACAGGTGATGGAATGTCCATGGCGTACCAGGCTGGCATACCACTCAAAGATATGGAATTCATCCAGTACCACCCCACAGGACTCCCAGGAACGGGTATTCTTATTACGGAAGCAGCCCGAGGTGAAGGCGGAATCTTGGTGAATAAAGACGGATATAGGTATCTACAGGATTATAACTTGGGCAAACCTATGGATATTAACAATTCTCTGCATCCAGTAAAAAAAAGTATGGAACTCGGCCCACGGGATCGACTGAGCCAGGCTTTCGTAGCGGAAAAAGAAAAAGGAAAAACTATATTAGGCCCATATGGTCACGTAGTTCATCTCGACGTTCGTCATCTAGGGGAAAAGAAAATCGATAAAAAAATACCTTTCGTCCGGGAGTTATCAAAAAATTATGC
>CAYYXU010000083.1:5819-7269 GCA_964475645.1 uncultured bacterium
GGAAAGAAATGAACGAAACCATGGAAGCGAGTGTAGGGATCTATCGCTCAGAGAAAAGCCTGAAGGAAACATGCAATAAAATTAAAGAGCTTAAAGACAGGTTTTCTAATATTATAATTGAGGACAAAAGTTTCAATTTTAACACTGAACTTACCTCAGCGCTGGAACTAGAATTCATGTTAGATGTTGCAGAAGCGATAACCTATAGCGCCCTTGAAAGAAAGGAAAGTCGAGGATCTCACCAGCGGACTGATCACCCGGAAAGGGATGATAAAAATTATTTAAAACATTCTTTGGCGTACAAAAATGATATTGAACCACGCATCGATTATAAAAATGTTGTGATCACTAAATGGCCGCCTGGCGAGAGGGTTTATGGAAAGGAAGAGTAAGGTTTAAGAAATGGCAGAAACCATGAAATTGGAAATCTTCCGTTACCGCCCTGAAAAAGAGAGCGAGCCCACCTTTCAAACATTTGAAGTCCCGTTCCGTGAAGATTGGGTGGTGTTAGATGCAATCAACCACATCAAAGATGAGATCGATGGAACGCTTTCATATCGCTGGTCCTGCCGTATGGGGGTCTGCGGTAGTTGCGGCATGATGATAAACAACGTTCCGAAGTTGTCCTGCGCCGCATTCCTCAAGGATTATTACCCAGATACAATTCGTATAGAACCATTAACTGGTTTTCCAGTAGAGCGAGATCTCATATTCGAAATGGATGATTTTATGACAAAACTTAAAGAGATACAGCCATATATCATTCGGAATGAAGGTGAAGAGAAACAATTGGATGAAGGTGAATACCTTCAGTCTCCCGCTGAATTGGCCCACTTCAAGCAGTACTCCATGTGTATTAACTGTGTTCTCTGTTATGCTGCATGTCCAGTCTATGCTCTCGATTCCTCTTTTATTGGACCTGCAGCTATAGCCCTTGGCCAGAGGTACAATATGGACACTAGGGATCAGGGTAGGGATTCCCGCCAAGAACTCATTGCCAGCCACGAAGGAATTTGGGAGTGTACTTTTGTGGGTGAGTGTAGTGCCGTCTGTCCAAAACATGTTGATCCAGCAGCAGCAATACAGCGAGCAAAAGTATCCAGCACTGTTGACTGGTTTAAGGATATTTTGATCCCGTGGGGAAAAAAGAAATGAGTACCTACCACAGGCTCGTACCTAATACATGGTGGCTTCAACGCAGACCGTACATTTTATTCATGATTAGGGAGCTAACCAGTGTATTCGTTGCTGGGTATTGTATTTTTCTACTGGTATTTGTTTATAAACTGACGGAAGGAGCTGATGCATATGCCAATTTTATTGATGCTCTGAAGTATCCCAGTAGCGTAGCGCTGCATCTCATTACGCTCGTTTTTGTTCTTTATCACACCATTACATGGTTTAACCTAACGCCAAAAATCCTTGTGCTTTACAGAGGAGAGGATCGGAT
>CAYYXU010000084.1:0-6989 GCA_964475645.1 uncultured bacterium
AATTCCTTTATATCTTTTTGGGTGAAGATGTTGAATTCCATATAACATTTGTTATGGGATATTTTCAAATGTAATAATTTTTTAAAAAAGTCTTGCTTTGTTAATCTTGTTTTCATAAAGTCTAATTACTGAGTATATTTCTCAGTGCCGTTTGATTGTTCGTTGAGGTTAAAGAAAACGTTTTGTGCTTCTTCTTTGGTTCGTTAGGAATGGGTAACTTCTATGACAATCATTTTTTGTTAACCTCCAATAATTAAGGTAATATGAATAAAATAAAATTATGCATCAGCATAGTCCTGATGACAGGTATCTTAAGCGGTACCGCTTTATCTGCAACAGAAGTACATTGGTGGCATGCATTTAAAGGTCGCCTGGGAACACTACTGGCAGAACAAGTTGATCAATTCAATGCAGCTCAGAGTGATTATAAAGTTATTCAAAATCGTAAAGGTAATTATTCTGAAACACTGAATGCTGGAATTGCAGCTTTCAGAGCAAAAAAGCATCCACATATTTTAATGGTTTTTGAAGTAGGAACTGCGACCATGATGGCTGCTAAAGGTGCTATAAAGCCAATGTATGAGGTGATGTCAGATGCAGGAGCTAATTTTGACCCTGATGGTTTTATCGGCCCTGTTAAAGGTTACTATACCACAACTTCAGGTGAGATGCTTTCAATGCCATATAACTCCTCAACTCCCGTTCTTTGGGTTAATAGGGATGCTTTCAAGAAAGCTGGGTTAAATCCTGATATGGACCTCTCTACTTGGCAAAAAGTTGGAAATGCTTTAGACAAGCTAAAATCTTCTGGCCACAAATGTCCATTAACTACCGCTTGGCAAAGTTGGGTCCATCTAGAAAATTTGTCCGCATATCATAATGTACCTTTTGCGACTAAAGAAAACGGATTTGCAGGTATGGATACTGAACTTGTTTTTAATGGTCCGGTACAAATAAAACACATTCAAGCAATGGGTGATTGGGCTAAAGAAGGCAAGTTTATATATGCAGGTCGTAGGAATGAAGGTGGAAAAGCCTTCCGGGCGGGCGAATGTGCACTATATACCGAGTCCTCTGCTGGTTATGCCGGAATAAAGAAAAATGCCAAGTTTGATTTTGAGATCCGACATTTACCATATTGGGAAGGTGTTCAAGGAGCACCTCAAAACACAATTATTGGTGGTTCTTCACTTTGGGTTTTATCAGGTCATAGTTCAAAAGAATACAAAGGTGTTGCTGCTTTCCTGAACTTCCTGTCGTCACCTGTAATTCAGGCTGCCTGGCATCAAAATACTGGTTATTTGCCGGTGACACTTGTAGCGGGTAAAAAAACTAAAGCATCTGGATTCTACGATTCTAACCCAGGAACTGATATTGCTGGAATCCAAATGACTCGAAAATCCACAACTTCTGTTTCCAAAGGACTTCGCCTGGGGTCTTTTGATCAGATTCGCGGTATGATTGACGAAGAGCTTGAAGGAGTGTGGAGTGGCAAAAAGACAGCCAAATCCGCTCTCAGCAGTGCCGTTAAGAGGGGTAATGTTCTGCTTCGCAGATTTGAATCTTCAAATCGTTAGTTATTATATTTTGTGGGGGCTTGCTTATAGTCCCCACAGTTGATTAAAACTGTCTGATGGAAAAAAGAGTTTATTTTAAGGGTTGGTTCTTACCTGTACTTCTTATCACACCTCAATTGTTGATCACCATTATTTTCTTTTTTTATCCTGCAGGTACAGCAATTTGGTGGTCTCTGTTCAACCCAGATCCATTTGGTCTAAGTACAAAATTTGTGGGTTTTGCTAATTTTGATTTCTTATTTGCAGACTCATATTACATAGAAAGTTTTTATACCACTGCTATTTTTTCTTCGTTGGTTACTTTTTTTTCGATGGGAATTGCACTCTATCTTGCAGTTCTTGCAGACCGCTTGATAAAGGGAGCTGGGATCTATAAGACTTTATTAATATGGCCATACGCGGTTGCACCTGCTATAGCAGGTATTCTTTGGATGTTTTTATTTGATACTCAAACAGGCCTCATATCTTGGTACTTGGGTTTACTAGGTTATGATTGGAACCATCTTTTAAATGAAACGGAAGCAATGGGGCTGGTAATTGTTGCATCTACATGGAGTAGGGTGAGCTATAATTTTCTGTTTTTTCTCGCAGGACTACAAGCAATTCCTAGAGCAATTATTGAGGCAGCAGCAATCGATGGAGCACGTTTCTGGAGACGTTTTTGGACGATAATCTTTCCATTATTGTCACCAATTACTTTCTTCTTGGTTGTGATGAATATTGTCTATGCATTTTTTGACACTTTTGGAGTGATTCATACAATAACCAAAGGGGGGCCGGGGCAGTCTACGACAATACTTGTTTATAAAGTTTATTCAGATGGGTTTGTAGGTCTTGATCTTGGTTCATCTGCAGCACAGTCAGTTATTTTACTAGTAATTGTTGGTTTTTTAACAATTTTGCAATTTAAATTTGTAGAAAAAAAAGTGCATTACTGATGTCGGGAATGGTTGAAAACAGGGGATTAAATTACTGGCTGACACATGTCGGTCTTATTTTTGGTGTATTAGTATTATTTTTCCCACTATGGTTGGCTTTTGTAGCTTCTACAGTTACAAATTCTGAGGTAATTCATCCTCCCATGCCATTATGGCCTGGCGATCAGTTCTTCGTCAATTATGGGAGGGCTTTAATTGAAGGAGACAGTGGTCAAACATCTGCCTCAGTAGCTAAAATGTTATTGAATACAGTTACTGTTGCAATTGGTATTGCTGTTGGGAAAATAGCTATATCATTTACTTCAGCATTTGCGATCGTCTATTTTAGATTTCCGGCACGTAAAATTTTTTTCTGGCTAATTTTTCTTACTTTGATGCTTCCAGTTGAAGTAAGGATTCTCCCTACATATGAAGTTGTTGCGGATTTTGGAATGCTGAACACTTATTCAGGACTGATATTTCCCTTGATAGCTTCTGCTACAGCGACCTTTCTCTTTCGACAATTTTTTATGACAGTCCCTGATGAAATTGTTGAGGCGGCTAGGATTGACGGGGCTAGGCCGATGCAGTTTTTCATTGATATTTTAATTCCTATCAGCCGCACAAACCTTGCGGCTCTTTTTTTAATAATGTTTATATATGGCTGGAACCAGTATCTTTGGCCATTATTAATGACTACTGACCCATCTATGAATACAATTATTATGGGAGTAGAACAAATGATAGGAGGTCAAGATGATGTGACACCTTGGCCAGTAGTTATGGCCGCTTCAATGATGGCTATGTTACCGCCTATTATCATAGTTATTTCTATGCAAAAACTTTTTATACGTGGGCTAACCGATAGCGACAAATAAAAATATGGCAGGTTTAATTCTAAAAAATATTAAAAAATCTTTTGGTAAGGTTAAAGTCATACATGGCATTGACTTGGAAGTAGAGGACGGAGAATTCATTGTAATAGTTGGAGCATCGGGATGTGGAAAATCTACTTTATTGCGAATGATTGCAGGGTTGGAAAATGTTACAGATGGAGAAATTCTGATTGATAATATAAAAGTTAATGATAAGGAACCTATGGACAGAAATATTGCGATGGTGTTCCAGAATTATGCTCTGTACCCCCATATGAGTGTTTTTAAAAATATGGCTTATGGACTAAAAATAGCTGGTTTGCCTAAGGCTGAAATTACCGAAAGAGTTAGTCAAGCAGCCACTATGTTGGAACTTGACGGATTACTAGATCGAAAACCTCGAGAACTATCTGGTGGGCAGAGACAGAGAGTTGCTATGGGTCGAGCAATAGTAAGGCAACCTTTGGTGTTTTTATTTGATGAGCCTCTATCAAATCTGGATGCGAAGCTAAGAATCCAAATGCGTCTTGAGATAAAATCATTGCAACAGAGATTGGGTACAACATCTTTGTTTGTTACACATGATCAAATTGAGGCAATGACAATCGCAGACCGAATGGTGGTTATGAATGAAGGCGTGGCTGAGCAAATTGGCTCTCCTATGGACGTTTTTCAAAAACCAGAAACAGTTTTTGTGGCACAATTTATTGGCAGCCCTGCGATGAATATAATTAAAGCAGTCTCTGACAAGCTAAGTCTAAAACTTGAGAATGGTAGTTCACTTAAATGTTTGACTCAATCGAATGGAGATGTTTTGGTTGGTTTGAGGCCCGAAGACCTTATACCAGACAAAAAAGGTGAAATTGTTATGGTTGTTAAATTGTTTGAACCGATAGGTGCAAGTACCATATTACATGGTACTTTAATCAATTCAGATATCAAGATTGTCTCTGTGGTTCAGGGTTTATTTAGCCCAAAGGAAATGCTCTCTGAAATGAGTTTTAGTATTTCGCCAGAGGCGATTCACCTTTTCAGCCGAGACACAGGTAAAAGGATAGTAAATTAATAATATTTCTTTTTTTTAAGACTTAGAATTGACAGGGTACTTTTTCATTATGCTTTATAAAAAAGTTTTGTTAGTTTTTATACTTTGTGGATTCATTATTTTATATTTAATAATCCCTTATAACATTTATGCATCTCAGGAAAAATTGGTGATAGCACATCGTGGGGCTTCAGGATACATCCCTGAGCATACCTTAGAAGGTGCTGTATTAGCTTTCGCGATGAAGGCAGATTTTTTGGAATTGGATGTGGTTATGACTAGTGATGGACACCTAATTGTCATGCACGACCTGACACTTAATGCGACTACAAATGTGGATGAAGTATTCCCGGATCGCTCAGGTACTAATGGGAAGCACCTCACAATGGAATTCAGTTTAGCAGAAGTCAAAAGGCTAAGAGTTCATGAACGTTCAAATAAAAGAGGATCAGGTCCTGCTTTCATTGGGAGATTTCCCTATGAATCGTCAATTTTTGAGGTCCCCACTCTTGAAGAGATGCTTAGACTCGTAACTGGGTTGAAAAAAAGTCACGGTAGAATAATGGGTTTATATATTGAAATCAAAGGTGCAGAGATTCATCGTCAGTACAATCTTGATCCCGCAGTTGAACTTTTGGCTATCTTAGAGAGATATGGTTATCTTGAAGCCTCAGATCCTATCTGGATACAGTCTTTTGACGCAGAAGTTTTAAAAACTATGCGACATAAACACAAAACCAGACTCAAACTGGCACAATTGATTGGAGAAAACCGTTGGCGCTTGTCTGCAACTGATTTTGATTATCTAAAAACAAAGACGGGACTGAAAGAAGTGGCAGGATATGCAGACGGGATTGGCCCCTGGATGAATAATGTAGTGACAGGAACGAACTTGGTAGGAGATTTAAAATTAACTGGAATAGTTAGTATTGCTCATCAACTCGATCTCAAAGTTCACCCATTCACATTGCGTGAAGATAGGCTGCCTGATTATGTCGAAACGTTTGAAGATCTACTGGATATTTTTTTTAATGTGGTTCAAGTTGATGGAATCTTTACTGACTTTCCAGATCAGGCTGTTAAATTTCTCGAAAAGAATTCCATCAACTAAGGTTTGCAGATCAGAAAGAGTAGAATTTGTATAGTAAAAGTAAATGAAATTAGTAATAACTATAAACTAATAACAAAAAAACATGTAAGGCCGTTGAAGAACAAGGTTTGATTTTTTTTATGAAGCTTGTGTAAAGTTACAAAAAACTATTTTCTAAAACTTGAAATTTAGTTTTAATTGAATTTAATGTATTAACACAAACATTAAATACTGCTGATAGCAAAGAAATTGATCTGTTTTATTTTGAATGTAGAATTTTAATAAATTAAAAAAATAATTATTGATAAAATTCCTTCGAATATCTACTAAACCCATTAATTTTATCTGAACGGAAATTATGAATATAGCATTACGCGACCAAAGGAAATTTGCTGCCAGAGCATCATGGTATTATTACAAGACCGGAATGACACAGGGAGAAATTGCTAAGCGACTCGGTATTAATCGTGCCCGTGTAATTAATATTCTCAATGAAGCTCGAAAAGATGGTACCGTAACTTTTCATGTCAGCGGTGAAGACGCAGATATGATGGCGCTGGAAGTTAAACTCAAAGAAAAGTGGGGTCTGCGTGATGTCTTTTTGACGCCAGGTGTCTCTGATGAAGAACTTAAGAATGATCTAAGCATGGCAGGAGCGCAGTACTTAGAAATGAACTTGCCTTCAAAGGAATCTTTGATTGCGCTTGGATGGGGTGAGACTATTTCCGGGATTACCCGCAATTTGGGCAGAGTCATTCCGGAAAAAACATCCTTTGTCACACTTTGCGGTGGTGTGATGCACTATCTCAGTGAGCATACTCCGACCAATGTCGGCACACCTCTTTCCGGATTTCTTTATCCATTCCATGTTATACCAACCCCCTTGATGGTTGGAACAACTGAACTAAGGGACCAGTTACTCAACGAGCCTGAAGTGGTGCATGTGATGGACATGGCGCAACTTGCGGATATTGCGATGGTGGGTATTGGCTCACTGATGCCAAGTACTGAATTTGAAGGCTTTGGTTATAAATCACAAAAAGAACTCGATCTGTTAAAAAAACGCGGTGCCGTGGGTGAGATGCACGGAGAATATTTTAACGCAGATGGTGAACCGTTGGAAATGGAACATCACCACCGACTGATCTCAATTCGCCTGGAAACCTTACGCAAAATGAAACACGTGGTTGGTGTCGCCGGAGGACCAGATAAAATTGAAGCTCTAAAAGCTGCTTTAAAAGGCGGATTTATTCACTCCCTTATTACAGATGAAAAGACCGCGCGGTCTTTGCTCACTTCTTCATAAAAAATAATCCTTTTAAATTAAGCAATAACTTATTGAAAATAAAGAATAATTTATAAATACGTTTTTAAAAAACATAAAATATTTATTTTTACAAAAAAAAGGTTTCAATTGTAATTTATTGCCATTATGTATGCTGGAATTAAATAGGTATTTCAGTATTATTCGGTCAGGGGTGGTAA
>CAYYXU010000085.1:0-6902 GCA_964475645.1 uncultured bacterium
TTGAACAGTCTGATTCTGGTTTATCCCTTGTAGATATGATGGATCTTGATTTACTTGTCGGGTCAGGCGGTGTTTTATCCCATGCACCGCGCCGAGAACAATCTACACGAATGTTGATTGATGCCTTCCTGCCGGAAGGGATAACACAATTAGCTGTTGACTCAATCTTTATGATGCCACAACTTGGTGTTTTGGCAAATATTGATCAGAAAGAACTTGCTGAGAATGCCCGAAAAGCTGCGCTAGAAGTATTTAATAATGATTGCCTAATTCGTTTGGGTACATGCATAGCACCAGTTGGAAATGCAAAGCCTGGTACATTAATGTTAACGGCGGAATTAACTATGCCTGATGGATCAAATCAACAGGTAGAACTCCACCAAGGGCAACTATTATCCATGGCAGCTGATTATGAGGCGATTAAAGCTACGTTCCGGCCGGCCAAAGGGTTCGATATTGGTGCTGGTAAAAGTGAAGAGATATCCACCACAATATACGGCGGTGTTGTTGGGTTGGTATTCGATGGTCGTGGACGTCCATTTAATTTACCCGTTGACAAAGATAAGCGAATTGAAAACCTTACTGCCTGGAGTACTGCTTTGAACGAATATCCAATGGAAAGTGCTGCCTGATCATGGCACATTCCTATACGCCAGGATTAAAAGTATTACAAAAAACAACCGTAGATAAAGAACGGCGATTGCCCCTTAAGGGGGATGTTCTTGTTGAAGCAGGAAAAAAAGTTGCGCCAGATGATATTGTGGCCAGGACACATTTGCCTGGGAATGTTCAGATGGTGAACATTGCGAATCTATTAAATATTGATGCTCAGGACATAGCTGATGTGATGCTGGTGGAGATTGGTTCTGAAATTAAGGAAGGCGAATTACTGGCAGAAACAAAAGGGTTATTTGGTTTTTTTAAATCAAGCGCTGCTTCACCGGTTGACGGTGTGCTGGAATCAATTTCTGATATTACTGGGCAGGTAGTCCTAAGAGAAACACCAATACCTGTAGAAATTGATGCCTATATGAATGGCAAAGTAGCCTCTGTTTTGGAAGAAGAAGGGGTTGTTGTTACCGCAAATGCAGTTTTTATTCAGGGAATTTTTGGTATGGGCGGGGAAAATCGTGGTGAACTGCGGGTATTGGTTGATAATAGGGAAGATGAACTCACGCCGGAAATGATTTCAGACGACGTAAAAGGCGCAGTAATCGTGGGCGGTTCATTTGTCAGTTTGGAAGCCTACAAGAAAGCGATTAGTGTTGGTGCTGCAGCTGTAGTTGCCGGAGGATTCAATTACCACGATCTACAAGACGTACTTGGTTATGTTTTGGGCGTGGCAATAACTGGATCAGAAGATCTAGGTACATCATTGATTCTTACCGAAGGATATGGACGAATTCCTATGGGGAATCGATCTTTTGAACTACTGCAACAACACAATGGAAAATTCACTTCAGTAAATGGATCGACACAAATCCGTGCCGGTGTAATCAGACCAGAAATAGTAATTCCTTTAACAGTAGAAGATGCCAAGGATTCCAAATCAGAAAAAGATACAGCTTCTGGTATCAGTGCTGGGAGTATAGTCCGCGTGATCAGGGCACCTTATTTCGGTGATATAGGTACTGTCGTTTCTTTACCAGCTGAACTCCAGCAAATGGAGTCGGAAACTATGGTCCGTGTTGCTGAGGTGGAAATCAGTGGCGAAACACTGGTGATCCCTAGAGCCAACCTGGAAATGGTGGAAACAAGCTAACCAACATTGAATACTACTGTAGAATCCAACGTATTGAATAATCAATCAGAGCGAGATATTATTTTTATCCGTCGAGTTGCAACTCGAATTCATCGCTCAGGATTGGTAACGCCGGCTGTATTTTTTTTGGAATTAACTAAACCATTAGCTTTGATTGGAAGCCATGTTATGATATTTTTTGGGCCTATAATTAATGCATTTATCAATGCGGAGGGATATTATAAAGCAGCTGAATTATTTGAAGAACCGGCAAACGTAGAATTGCTGATCAGGGAAATTGAAAAACTTGAAAATGATTTAACACATGCTGAAGGATAGACAATTCTGGATGGTTGCCGGCGGTCTTGCATTGGCATTCATAGTCTTTTGGTTGGCAGGTCATCCTGGATTTAGAGATGAGCGTGTAGTAATGTTTCTTGCTATAAACATTATGGCTGGCACGCTGATATATTTTATTCGTCTGGCTCATCGCGGTGAAGAATTTTACCTGCGCTCCATACCTGGTTTAAAAGCAGTGGAAGAGGCAGTAGGAAGATCTACCGAAATGGGGAAACCGGTGTTATATGTTCCCGGGATCATGGACATGGATCAGGTGGAAACGGTTGCTGGCGTTATTATACTGGGGCATGTAGCTAAAATGACGGCCCGTTATGAAACAAGCTTAAATGTACCCGTTTCACGTTCAATTGTAATGAAAGCAGGCCGGGAAATAGCACGGGAATCTTATACCATGGAAGGCAGGCCTGATCTTTTTCAGGATGATATGGTGCATTATTTAACCGATGATCAGTTTGCTTATGCTGCTGGTGTAAATGGCATCATGGTAAGGGAAAAACCAGCTGCATGTCTTTATATGGGTAAATTTTATGCAGAATCGTTAATCCTTGCTGAAACAGGAAATTCCATTGGTGCAATCCAAATTGCGGGGACAGCATCCCAAGCCCAGATTCCATTTTTTGTTACAGCCTGTGATTATACACTTATCGGGGAAGAATTTTTTGCTGCCAGTGCTTATTTATCGCAAAAACCAGAATTATTAGGAGGATTGAAAGGGCAGGACATGCTAAAAGCTTTTGTAACTGCAGGCATTCTCTTATCTTTATTTTTGCGTTTGTTTAGTGATTTGGGCTGGATTGGCTGGAATGTTATTGACTTTTTAACGGTTCAATAAAACAAACAAATGCTCTGGAAACGACAAATACCAATTTTAATCGCAACGGTTGTTGGACTGCTGACTTTATTCGGTTGGTTCATTGATAATCCGGGCATTGAATCATTTGTTAATGACGATGCCACCCAATGGTTTGATATATTAGCTAGTTTTGCCATATTTCTAGGTGCCTTGAATTTGATGAAACTTCAAGGAAGAAAAGTTCTCAGACAAAACAGTGGATGGCAATACAGCCTTTTTGCAATTGGCGGTTTTATTTTTGCTATAGTTGCTGGTTTTATATACAAAGGTAATGATGCAGTTGCCTGGGGAGTTCATGTGACAAGTAAAGGAACATTATTCAAGTGGATGTTTGACTTTATTTTCACCCCGCTTTCCGCCACTATGTTTGCCCTTTTGGCTTTCTTTGTAGCATCCGCATCCTATCGTGCTTTTCGAGTAAGAAATTTGGAAGCGACACTGTTACTTGTGTCAGGCATTATTATCATGGTTGGCCGCGTACCTTTGGGCAGTAGTATTTCAAGCTGGTTTATTATGTATCTGCTAGTAGTGGTAGGGAGCATTGCAGTAAATATCATATTGCAAGATAAGATAATTACGTTTGGTGTTCTATTAGGTGGTGCTGTGATTGTAACAGTTTGGGGATCATTGGCTGGCTGGCCGGTTGATCAGCCCGGTATATTTTACCTGCCTATGCTCCAGGATTGGATCTACAATAATCCCAATGTCGCCGGCGCACGGGCAATAATGATTGGTATCGGTCTGGGAATCTTTGCTACATCCATCCGCTATATTTTGGGAGTAGAGAAATCCTATATTGGTGAATGATGAAAAATATAATTGAATTAATACTAAGTATTGGCAAAGTAGACCGGCGCTGGATCTTTCTCGTTATAGGTTTAGCGGTTCTTTTGCCATTGTTCTTTCCATTGGGATTACCAATTCGCGCCACAAACGCCACCCAGCGTGTTTACGATGCAGTTGAAGAGTTAGCACCTAATTCTAAAGTCCTGGTTTCTTTTGAATATGGACCCAGTACTAAACCGGAAATTCATCCGATGGCTATAGCTGTTCTACGGCATTTATTTACTAATAATCAGAAGGTTTATGTGACCTGTTTATGGCCCGATGGTCAGTTTATGGCCGAAGATGCCTTAACCGAAATAGCTGAAGAGGAATTTGGACTTACTTATGGGAAAGATTATGTGCTGCTGGGCTTTCGTCCCGGTAATGAAGCAGTTGTAAAAGGATTAGTAAGTAATTTGCGCAAACTATATACAACGGACGCACGGGGTACACTGGTAGATCAAATTCCAATGATGGCGAATGTCAATAAAGTAAAAGACTTTGATTTTATTTTCTCTGCATCTGCAGGTTATCCTGGGACCATAGAATGGGTTCAATATGCAGCCGATCCAACTGGTGTACCAATGAGCACAGGTACAACATCAATTCAGGTAAATGATGTGATGCCTTATGTACAAAGCGGACAGGTTAAAGGTATTTTAGCTGGCATGCCCGGTGCTGCTGAGTATGAGGCCCTAATAGGATCCCCAGGGATTGGTACTAGCGGAATGGATGCCCAATCTATTGCCCACTTGGTGATTGTCATCTTCATTGTTTTTGGTAATATTACCTATTTTATTGAAACGCGGAGAGCAAAGAAGTATTAATATGAAGATGGTAAGATCATGGTAATCGGTGCTTGGATATCAGTTTTTCTGACCCTGGCGATACTGTCTTATCTTTATAAAGATAATCCGTTCTACAAGGTTGCGGAACACGTATTTGTAGGCATATCTACCGGGTATTGGACGTCCATGTTTTTCTGGACACAGATTCAGCCGAATCTTTTCGGTAGATTATGGCCGGCAACTGAATATGATGCCAGTTCATTGTGGTATAAGCTTTACAATGTATTTGGTGTGTTTAGTTCCGTGTTTCCTGAAGGTGGTATTGCTAAAGGGCATGATATGCATTTGATTTACCTGGTGCCGTTTGCAATGGGTATAATGATGTTGTTAAGCGTTTCCTCAAAACTGAGTTGGATGGCGAGGTGGGGGATTGCTTATACAGTAGGTATGGCCGCTGGATTACGTGCGTATGGTTTTCTGAACTCAAATGTATTGGGTCAGATCAAGGGATCTGCTTTCCAATTAGTCAATTCCAACCTACCATATTTTGCTCTAGTCGGCGAAAGTATATTTAATAATTTTGTTATACTTATCGGCACAATTACTGGTCTAATGTATTTTTATTTCAGTCGTGAACATACAGGAAATTTTGGAAAATTGACCAAAGTAGGTATTTATTTCTTGATGATCAGTTTTGGTGCGTCATTTGGTTTTGCAGTTATGGGACGAATTTCGCTTCTAATCGGACGTTTTGTAGACTTGATCTATTATTCCAGTTCTGACTTTAACTACGCTACATTGTGGATTTTACTTATCATGATAGTTCTGCTGGGGTATGCTGCTTTTATGGATAAAAGTGCGCCTGCTGAACCACCATCACAATGATCGTCTTGCTAGATAAAATAAACTCTTTTAAATGAGGTTGCAGCCCTTGGCTGACGGGGTTTGTGGCTGTAATTTTAGCCGCAAATATTCACCGAATAGTATCATCAAACTCTTTTAGGATAACAAATGGTAGACTTACTTAAAAAATGCGGTATTAGCGATTCAAATTTTGGCAGCTGTGTTGGCGGAAGCGATTGGTCTAAAACAAAGGATGCTGGGATAAATACATCCATAAATCCGAGTAATGAAAATGAGATTGCCTCCGTTTTTGAAGCGAATATAAGCGACTATGAAACGATAGTCGAACAAGCACAATCTGCTTTTAATAAGTGGCGCATGGTACCAGCACCTGTGCGGGGTAATTTGGTCCGTGAAATGGGCAATGCGCTGCGGGATAAAAAGGATGCGTTGGGAGACCTTGTATCTTTGGAAATGGGAAAAATTAAAGAAGAAGGTGTCGGCGAAGTTCAAGAAATGATTGATATTGCTGATTTTGCCGTAGGACAGTCGCGCATGCTTTATGGTAAGACAATGCACTCGGAACGCCCCAACCACCGCATGTATGAACAATGGCATCCCTTGGGACCAATAGGAGTCATTTCCGCATTTAATTTCCCAGTAGCCGTATGGGCCTGGAATGCGTTCATTGCCGCTATCGCAGGTGATGTTGTCATATGGAAACCGTCTAGCAGTACACCGCTTACCGCTGTGGCGGTACAACATATTTGTAATGATGTACTAGAACGAAATGGATATCAAGGTATATTCAACTTAATTATCGGCAAAGGATCCACGATTGGTGAATGCATGCTTAATGATAAACGTTTACCTTTGATTTCATTTACTGGGTCAACAGCCATGGGACGACGTGTAGCTGAAGTTGTTTCCCAGCGGTTTGGTAAAACGATTTTAGAATTGGGTGGTAATAATGCCATTATAATTGATGATACTGCCGATCTTGATCTGGCTATACCTGCTATTGCATTTGGTGCTGTTGGTACAGCTGGACAGCGCTGTACATCCACCCGGCGGGTAATTGCACAAAAAGGTATTATGGATACCCTTATGAAACGCTTGATCAATGCTTATAAACAGGTACATATCGGCGATCCACTGCAAAAAGGTACCCTTATGGGCCCTTTAATCAATCAAGGGGCTGTTGATGCATATATGGAAGCAATAGATGCTGTCACTGCTGCTGGTGGTGAAATACTTTATGGAGGCAAACCAATTGCAGGTACTGGATTCTACGTTGAACCTACAATTGCCCGGGTGAAGAATGATTGGGATATTGTCCAGGACGAAACATTTGCGCCGATACTTTACATCATTGAATTTGAAGAACTGGATGAAGCGTTAGAATTGCATAATGCGGTTCCACAGGGACTGTCGTCATCCATGTTTACCACGAAACTGCAACATGCGGAATTGTTTTTATCCGCAGCGGGCA
>CAYYXU010000086.1:0-1123 GCA_964475645.1 uncultured bacterium
CCTTCACGATTGGACATCCGTCTATTCGTGTGCAGATTTCTTCCTCTATCAGAACCCTCTTTTAGACCTTTCGGGTAAGAAAAGTCTTTTGACAGTCACCAAACAGTCACCAAAAAGGACAAAATGAGAGAAAAAGGAAGGAAATCATCAAATATTTCTACCCAGAGAATCCGTAGTCACTGTTATTTACCGGGTTTCTAGGGTATTGGTATCAGGGGATGGTGGAGACGAGGGGGGCTAACTTAGGATCATCTTTACCACTTTAATCATTAGATTAAGATGAAACTATTATTATAATAACGCCTAATGTTAATAGAAGAGACCAAAATAAACGATAATTCATTTTTTTTTCCAATAAATAAAATCCTCCTATTAGAACTGAGAATGGGATCGAGATCTGTCTAATAGCACTCACTGCAGCGACATTTGCCCCCATCCTAAAGGAATAAAGTATCAATAAATAAGAAATATAGGCTGTAAACCCTGCGAAAAAGAAGCGTAATGGTTTAGTTTTCCATCCTAAGAATAGATATTCGTAAATATTTTTCCCTGAAGGTCTCGTCAAGATAAACATTAATGCCATAGCTGGAGTAACAAATAGATATTGAATAAACAAAAATGCAGCCGGCTCTACGTATTTCATGGCTTCTGCATCTGCCAAAGTTATAATACCATGAAAACACATGGCTAAAACTGCAAGTAATAGAGAAGCAGGTTTGCTAAAAAACTTTCCTCCTGGGGTATACTGAATCATGAATGCGCTAATAATTACAATAGCTATCCCCAGCAAAATTTCCATAGAATAATGATGATTTAAGAATAAATAGCCAGCAACAACTACAAACAGAGGTGAAGAACGAATGATAGGATAATTAACTGAGAAATCTCCCACACGTAAAGATTTAACAATGCACCAAAAATGAAGCAATAATCCCAAACTTGAAATAGCAATCAGGGGCCATATTTCAAATACTTTCCAAGGGTTAATTCCCATTAAAACAATTTGAAAAAATGACATACATCCAAAAATAATAACTACTGAAAGAGTTAGTCCTTCCGGTGTACTGTCGCCCTTTATAAGAAATACTCTAAGTGGATGTAATAAAGCTGAAATTACCACTAA
>CAYYXU010000086.1:1223-6805 GCA_964475645.1 uncultured bacterium
ATTTGATCTTTAGACATAAAATTCTATCCTAATTAATGTTTATTTCATTTTCATTACTCGGTTCCTTGCCAATGCAGAAATAATTTCCGAAATTAAAACCAAAATTATTATTGAAAATAATATAGCAGAAACTCTCTCTGTTTCGACTTGAAGGACATTTCGTTTTAAGTACCAACCCATTCCTCCGGCGCCGAAGAAACCCACCACTGTGGCAGCACGGAATGCAACATCCCAGGTATAGATAGCAATTCCTGTAAATGCTACTCGAATCTGAGGGAAGACACCATAAACCATAACCTGAAAAAGGTTTGCTCCTGTGGATCGAATGGCTTCCACTTGCCCCATATCTATAACTTCTATTTCTTCAGCTAAAAGTTTGCTCGCAAAACCAGTACAAAAGAATGTCAACGCTATCACACCTGGCAACATACCGAAGCCAAGAATGGACACAAAAATAATTGCCCAGATCATTTCATGTACAGCTCGAAAACCTATGGTGATAAGTCGGGCAATTGGAAAAATGAAACGTCTGGATGGTGTAAGGTTGTAAGACCCAAACCAGCCAAGAGGTAATGTCATAAGAATTCCGAATAATGTCCCCAGATAAGCCATTTGTATGGTTTCAACGACATATTCCATATAATCCAAATCCATAATATATCCAATATCTGGTGGATAGTATCTGTTAGATAAGGTGTATCCCATTCGCTCAAACATACCCATCAACCTTTCCAATGGGATGTCTAAGTACTCGATGGAAAAAGTTAAAAACAAAAGAGTTGCGAGCCATATTAAATAACGGATATACGAATCTGGATATTTTATACGACTCCAGTTTTTAGTTACTTGTCCCGTCATTTTTGTTGAAGTGAGACTTTTATTGATCATGACAAATCATAAGATTGTTTGTTTAAGTCACTTTTTTTCGAACATAGTGTGAAACAAATTCTCCTATAATAATGATTCCTAGGATAGCCAAAATAACTGCAGTAACTCCATGAAAATTAAAGGTGTTCATTTGCCTAAAGAAAACGAGTCCGAGCCCACCTGCTCCGACTAACCCAAGAATAGCAGAGCGACGAATGTTAATTTCCCACTCAAATATTATTACACTTAAGACCTGAGGAATAACCTGCGGTATAATCCCAAAGAGTAATACTTGAAAACCGTTTGCTCCAGTAGAACGAATTGCTTCTATTGGGCCAGGATTTATGTCTTCAATGGCCTCAGCCGACATCTTTGCAATAAATCCAACAGAGCGCACTGCAATTGAAAATATTCCTGCAAGTGCACCAAGTCCGAAGACAGAGACAAAGAAAAGTGCCCAAACAATTTCATGAATTGAACGACTTAGTGTCATCAGAAGACGACCGATAGGGTAGGTGATGGGCTTGAACGGTGTGATATTCAAAGCACCGAACCATGTGGCAGGGATACAAATTAGTACTCCCAGAAAAGTTCCTAAAAATGAAATCATCAAAGTTTCTAAAGAAGGTATGAGAAGATCTGGGAACAAATTAAAATCTACACCAAAAAAACGTGCTGCAGAGGATATAACCTTCCCAATACTACCCATTCGTTCCCAATCAGTATCTTCAATAATAGTGACCTTAACACTCCACAAAACTATCACTGACAAGAAAGCATAGACAAAAATTCTACTGCCTCTTTTCCTGCTTCTATAAGCAATAATGTCTTCTGCTTTCAAAACAGTCTGATCCGTATTTAGAATTGTTTTTTTGATGAAATTCATAGCACTTCCATGGCATAAATTTCCTGAAGTTTTTCTTTATTTAAACTTTCTGGTGTCCCCTCAAACATCTTTGTGCCTTCTTGAATACCAATAATTTTATTGCAGAAATCCATAGCCAATTGAACATCATGAATGTTGCAAAGGCAGGGGACTTTTAATTCAAAAGCCATTTCTTTGACAAGGGTCATAATTTCACGGGATATTTTTGGATCTAAAGAGGAGGTTGGTTCATCTAGGAGAAGTAGTTTGGGGTCCTGCATCAATGCTCTTGCTATGCCTACACGTTGACGTTGTCCTCCTGAAAGTTCATCAGCTCGTTTATCAACTTGATCACTCAGCCCCACTCGCTCAAGAAGCTTAAGGGCACTATCAATGTCTTGACGTTTAAATGCCTTAAATAATGTTCTCATATTTCCAGTAAAACCAAGGCGGCCTGATAGAAGATTGTCCATAACACTCATGCGATCGATTAGATTGAATTCTTGGAAGATCATCCCAATTCCCCGTCTAATATTTCGTAACCCACGGAGTGACAATTTTGTAATATCTTGACCGTGAAAATAGATTTGCCCTGATGTTGGCTCCACGAGTCTATTTATACAACGAATCAGTGTCGATTTCCCTGCTCCACTGGGACCAATTATGGCGAGGAAGTCATTCTCAGCTACATCAAAACTGATTCCCTTCAGGATTTCAGGTCCAGAGGAACTGTAGCTAGCACAGAGATCTTTTACTTTAAGGATACTCATAAGCGTATATCTTAATTCCTCATACAAAATGAGGTTTTAATGTAAAAAATGGATTTATTAACAGGAAACGGCCTCGCCCAGATTTTATAGAATTCCTTCACGAGGCCGATTTAAAAAGGGGGAACTTTAATTAACTCTTCTTCTTTTTTCGTTCGTCTTTTGCTTTCTTGAGATCCCGGATAATATTGTAGTCATCTGAGCTCATCTCAACAAAGGTATTGGACTTAACGTTGTCAAGAAATGTTTTTGATCCAGGCTTTCCCTTTAGATCTAAAAAAGTTTCACGGATCTTTGCTTTAATATCATCACAAAGAGTATTTCTATAGACAAATGGATCCTGAGGGATCGGATCAGACTGCCATAAAATATTGACACCTTCAAGAGTTGCCTCTCCCTTATTGACCACATTGTCAAAGCGATGTGATGCGACGAAAGCAGCATCAACCTTTCCTTGGACAACAGCTACTGTTGATAATTCGTGACTTCCGGTATAGACTACTTTGCTAAAAAATTTTTCAAGATCCATTCCAATAACTTTTGTGAAAGCTACACGTGGCATCAAGTTTCCTGAAGTACTGCCGGGATCTGTAAGGCCCACAAGAGAGCCTTTCAAAGATTTAATTGAAGTATATTTAGTACCCTTCTTGGAAATCAAAACACCACGATATCCTGGCCCCTCTTCTTGCATGTGTCCGGGTCTCTTGGCATAAGTAGCAAAGACTTCTACGGTTGGGTCTTTCGAGTTTGCGATAACATAAGTATAGGGACCCAACACGGCGACATCTACGAAATGACTCAACAGGCCTTCTACTACAGATGCATATGAAGTTGGCATGTAAAACGAAATTTTCTTGCCAGTTAGCTTTGCCATACGATCAGTCACTGGTTTATAAAGTTCCAGCTCTGCAACAGTCTCCTCGGTTGGGACCATAGCAAATGTCAGCGAATCAGGGTTCTCACAATTTGCTGCCAAAGCTTCTTGATCTATTGCCATCCAATAGGTCATTAATATTGCGAATAACGAAAACATGATTTTCTTTAGCATAACTCGTCTCCTTTTCTATAGATGTTGGGAATTAGATTTGAATGAAAGCTCATTTATATAATCAAGGGTGAATCTTCTGAAACATAACGATCCATTTAGATACCACAGTTATTGCAACACTAAGCTTCTATAATGGATCCAAAAATTTAAACATATAGAAGCCAATATGTTAAAAATTGATTTAAGTAAATGGCTTTTTTATTGGAACCGGATATTAATATCATCAAAAAGGTTTGTCAACACAATATTTTTAAGGAATCTGACTCTAAAAAATTAGTTTGTTTGTGTATACATTTTTTAATTAACTTACACCACATACATAGTGGAAATACAGAAAATCAGTTTGTCTCTTGTCTAAGAAGATCACATTTTTTAAAAATTGTATTAAAAATGGCAGATATAAAAAATTCTTCAATAATATAGATAATAATGACGAACGCCACCTCCACAACGAAATGAATAGCCAAGCTTTTTACTATTTTTTCAAGTACTTGAATTAAAAATAGCTGGAGTATGAAAAAAGTTTTGTTTGCTTGTGTTGAGAATTCATGTAGAAGCCAGATGGCTGAAGGATTTGCTAATATTCATGGCACTAATATTCTGATGCCCTTTAGTACAGGATCAAAGGCATCTGGTGAAGTAAACATTAAGGCCGTGATTGCCATGGCAGAAATAGGCTACGATTTAACACAACATAAATCAAAAGGTCTGGGTGAATTTACTGACTCAAAATTTGATTATCTCATAACGCTGGGATGCAAAGATGAATGTCCTAATATAGAGACAAAATTTAGGAAGGAATGGGATATCCCAGATCCTAAAAATATGAAGCTTGAGGATTTTTACAAAGTCAGAGACTTAATAGAAAAAAGAGTTTTATCTCTCATTGATGAGATTGGCCAATAATTTTAATTTTAGAGAATGGGAAAAAATTTATCATTTTTTGAGCGTTACCTTTCAGTTTGGGTATTTCTCTGCATTATCGGTGGGATCCTTTTGGGCAAAGCCGCACCAGGAATTGCATCTACTCTAAATGATTTTTCAATTTATCAGGTCTCAATTCCAATTGCATTATGTCTTTTTTTCATGATGTATCCGATTATGGTAAAAATTGATTTCTCTCGGGTATTAAAATCTGTAAAAACACCAAAACCCGTTTTAATTACTTTAGTCATAAACTGGGCTGTAAAGCCTTTCACAATGTATGCTATAGCATATTTCTTTCTAGGTTACATTTTTAAGGATTTACTTCCCGGCTCTGAGGTGCTGATCAGTGGGGAGAAAGTGGAATTATGGCGCAGCTATCTTGCAGGCACAATACTTCTTGGGATTGCTCCGTGCACTGCAATGGTTTTGATGTGGGGTTACCTGGCAAAAGGCAATGACGGTTTAACATTAATCATGATTGCAGTTAACTCATTAATAATGCTTTTTATTTTCGGTCCATTAGGCGGTTTTCTGCTCAATGTCAACTCCATGCCTGTACCCTGGGAAACCATGCTGTTGTCTGTGGGAGTTTATGTAGCACTTCCATTAGTAGCAGGATATTATTCACGTATATGGATTATTAATAAAAAAGGCCAGGTCTGGTTTAATGAAAGATTTTTAAAATATTTAACCCCTGTAAGTATAGCGGCATTACTCATTACTCTCGTTCTGTTATTTAGTTTTAAAGGCGACATCATCGTTAATAACCCGCTCACTATACTATGGATTTCAATTCCTCTTTTTATTCAAACAATATTTATCTTCGTGATTGGATATTTTGTTTTAGCAAGATTATTTAAACTTTCCTATCATGATGCTGCTCCTGTTGCTTTGATAGGAGCTTCTAATCATTTTGAAGTCGCAATTGCCACGGCCGTTGTTTTATTTGGCCTTTCTTCAGGGGCAGCATTAGCGACTGTTGTAGGGGTACTCATTGAAGTTCCTCTGATGCTGGCCCTTGTGTCAGTTTGCAAGAAGACCTGCCATTTCTTTGAAGAATGTAATCTGGAATTCGAGCATTGTAAATAAATATGAGCCTTCAATTTTT
>CAYYXU010000087.1:0-6803 GCA_964475645.1 uncultured bacterium
TAGGTGCAAAAACCTTCAAGCTTAAGTTTGGACATCGCGGAATTAACCATCCTGTGAAAAACATGGAAACTGGTGTTGTGGAAATCACCAGCCAGAATCATGGGTTTGCAGTTGATCTGGACTCACTGCCTGATAATGTAATCCCCACGCACATGAACTTGAACGATAATACATCTGAAGGGATTCGTTGTAAGGATAAACCAGCATTTTCTGTCCAGTACCATCCGGAGTCCAGTCCGGGCCCCCATGACAGTAGATATCTGTTTCAGGAATTTGTAAATATGATGGAACATGCCAAAAAGAACTGATATCGATTCCATTCTTATTATTGGTGCTGGGCCGATTGTTATCGGACAAGCCTGTGAGTTTGATTATTCCGGTACGCAAGCTACCCGGGCACTGAAAGAAGAAGGCTATCGTGTCATCCTAGTGAATTCAAATCCTGCTACAATCATGACCGACCCAGACTTGGCTGATGCGACCTATATTGAACCCATTACTGTGGAGTATGTAACAGCGATTATTGAAAATGAAAAACCGGATGCGATTCTTCCAACAGTAGGTGGGCAGACAGCCTTAAATCTGGCTATGGATTTATTTAAAGAAGGCGTTCTAGATAAATATAGCGTTCAGCTTATCGGTGCACAGGTGGATGCTATTGAAAAAGCTGAAGATCGAGAGCGCTTCAAGGAAGCAATGGATGATGTTGGAATTGATACAGCTCAGGGAGGGTTTGTTCATACCTGGGAAGAAGCAGTTGAACTCATGGATACATTGAATTTCCCCATTATTATCCGTCCATCTTTCACATTGGGTGGTACTGGTGGATCAGTAGCGTATAACCATGAAGAATATCAAGCACTAGTCGAAAATGGACTGAATGCGAGTCCGATCAATGAAGTATTAATTGAGGAATCGCTACTGGGCTGGAAAGAATTTGAGTTGGAAGTAATTCGCGACAAGGCAGACAACGCAATAATTATATGTTCCATTGAAAATATTGACCCTATGGGTGTTCACACCGGTGATTCAGTGACAGTGGCACCAGCCATGACCTTGACAGATAAAGAGTATCAGCAAATGCGTAATGATGCTATTTTATGTTTACGCACTATTGGCGTTGAAACAGGCGGTTCAAATGTTCAATTTGCGGTTGACCCTGAAAATGGACGCATGATCATTATTGAAATGAATCCTCGGGTAAGCCGTTCATCAGCTCTAGCCAGCAAAGCAACTGGATTCCCGATAGCTAAAGTTGCAGCAAAACTGGCCGTAGGATATACGTTGGATGAATTACCTAATGACATTACTGGTAAAACTTTGGCGGCATTTGAACCAACGATCGATTATATAGTTACGAAAGTTCCGCGATTCGATTTCGAGAAATTTCCATCCGCATCTGGGCATTTGGGTGTACAGATGCAAAGTGTTGGTGAAGTAATGTCTATCGGACGGACATTTCGCGAGAGCCTACAGAAAGCTTTCCGTTCTTTGGAAGTAGGTTTGGATGGTTTGGATCCAAAACCGCCAGCGGAAGGCGACCCGGATGTAGAGCGAGCCCGGTCGCTGGATATGACCACCCTCCGTTTTGCTACCGCATTTCGATTGTTAAAGATCCGACAAGCCTTTTTGGAAGGACAATCAATTGCCGAAGTCTATAATATTACACGGATCGACCCCTGGTTTCTATACCAGATCAAAGAACTGGTCAATTTGAATGCATCTAGTACACTACACCAATTGAAAGCAAACGGTTTTTCTGATGAACAAATAGCCCGTTTGGAAGGAAATACTGCGGCTAAAGTCAGAGAAAATCGATCTGAAAAAGGGATAGTTCCAGTCTATAAAGTGGTTGATACCTGTGCCGCTGAGTTTGTGGCCAAGACACCCTATTGTTATTCTACTTATGATGAAGAAAATGAGATTGAACCACTTACCGGCAAGAAGATCATGATTCTAGGTGGAGGCCCAAACCGTATTGGTCAGGGTATTGAATTTGATTATTGCTGCGTACAGGCAGTTTTTGGTTTGCAGGATCTGGGTTACAAAACGATCATGGTCAACTGCAATCCTGAGACTGTAAGCACTGATTTTGATTTGGTCGATCGGTTGTATTTTGAACCGGTAACTTATGAGGATGTCTTGAATATTGTAGAATTTGAGCGACCGGATGGAGTTCTGGTACAGTTTGGCGGACAGACACCTCTAAAGATTGCCAATGCCTTGTCTGCAGCAGGTGTCCCCATTATGGGTACATCACCGAAAGATATCGATCTTGCGGAAGACCGCGAAAAATTCGGTCGTATTCTAGGAAAATTGAAGGTGACTTGTCCGCAATATGGGACAGGTAGGACCTTGGATGAAGTTGTTGCAATAGCCAAAAAGATTGGTTTCCCTGTTCTGGCGCGTCCAAGTTATGTTTTAGGCGGCCGGGCAATGGAAATAGTTTATTCAAAAGAACAATTGATCGACTACATAGCTCGCTCTGCTGATGTAACTGCAGGGCACCCTATTTTGATCGATGAATTTCTGGAAGACGCATTTGAATTTGATGTTGATGCTCTTTCTGATGGGGAAACTGTGCATATTGGTGGTATTATGCAGCATATTGAAGAAGCAGGAATTCATTCGGGTGACTCTGCCTGCATATTGCCACCTTATAAAATAACAGCCGAAGCACTTGATGATATTGTTCGAATAACGAAAGACCTTTCCCTGGAACTTAATGTTCAAGGTCTGATCAATCTCCAATTTGCCTATAAAGATGGAGAAATTTTTGTGTTGGAAGTAAACCCTCGCGCTAGTCGCACCATACCTTTCGTGAGTAAAACTACGAATGTTCCGTTAGCTAGGATAGCAGCGCAGCTTGCTACTGGCAAGAAACTTGCGGAATATGAATTGAAATCATGGGATACAAATAATCATATCGCTGTGAAAGAAGCGGTGTTGCCGTTCAATAAATTTCCCCAAGAATCGATTTTCTTAAGTCCTGAGATGAAATCGACCGGTGAAGTGATGGGTATTTCGAGTACTTTTGGGGAGTCATTTAGACGGGCGATAATTAGTTCCGGCAATAAAATATATCACGATGGCACTGTATTTATATCAGTTAATGATCCAGATAAATTAAATGTTATTCCCATTGCTAGAGATCTGCAGGAAATAGGGTTTAAAATAGTGGCCACTTCCGGTACAGCTCGTGAATTGCAACGTAATGGTATACCGGTATATCCAGTGTTTAAGGTTGGCGAAGGCCGGCCTAATGTTTTAGATCATATAATGAACAATGATATCCAAATTGTTATTAACACTCCTTTGGGATCCCAATCACGTTTTGACGAAGAGTCAATTGGACAGGCCTGTATTCAAAAAGGGATCATGGCTATCACCACGCTTTCTGGTGCCGAAGCCGCTGTACGGGCTATACGATCCAGGCATAAGATTCAGGTTAAATCGTTGCAAGACTATCATAGTTGATAGACTTGGAAGGTAATAAACACTGCCCGAAATTCTACCTCAGTAAGAAAACGATAAAATGAGCACTCCAACCACACGTGTCGCATTCCATACGATGGGTTGCAAAACGAATTTTTCAGAAACATCTACCATTTCTAGTGAAATGATGGCTCATGGATTGCAGCAGGTCAGTTTTAAAGATAAAGCAGATGTATACGTGTTAAACTCCTGTTCTGTAACAGAAAATGCGGATAAGGAAGCCAGAAAATTAATTCGTCAGGCCCGCCGCCGTAATCCGGATGCTTCTGTTGCTGTGATCGGTTGTTATGCGCAATTACAGCCTGCTGAGATCGCTGCAATCCCGGGGGTAGAGTTGGTGGTAGGCGCTGTGGAGAAATTTAATTTATTTTCCCATCTATCTTCGCTGAAAACAAATGGAAAAGCCACAGTAATCCAATCTTCTATTGAAAGAGTGCAATCCTTTCAACCATCATTTTCTGCAGCAGAAAGAACGCGTATTTACCTGAAAATACAAGATGGTTGCAACTATAATTGTTCCTTTTGTACCATCCCGTTAGCGCGGGGACGAAGCCGAAGTGATAACATTGCGAATACGATAAATATTGCCCAGCAGATTGCCCTTACCGAAGCACGTGAAATCGTACTTACCGGAGTGAATATTGGTGATTATGGTGTAGCTGGTGAAGAAGATTTCTTTCAGTTAATCCAGGCGCTAGATAATGTAAATGGAATTGACCGATTTCGTATTTCATCGATCGAACCCAATTTGCTTACCGATGAGATCATTGCCTTTTGTGCCCATTCAAAAAAGTTTGTGCCTCATTTCCATATACCACTACAATCAGGTACGGATTCAATTCTGCGGCGCATGAAACGCCGCTACGATACTGCTCTATATTCATCTAGGATAGAGAAAATAAATAACTTGATTCCTGATTGTTGTATAGGCGTAGATGTAATCGTTGGCTTTCCTGGTGAGGATGAGAAAGATTTTCTTACAACCCGATCTTTTTTAAAGAATTTGGACATTTCTTATCTACACGTATTTACATTTTCTGATCGGGTGAATACGGAAGCAGCAAGTTTAAATAATAAAGTATCCAAGGAGGAAAAGGCCTATCGTAGTAAGACATTGCATATGATATCAGATGAGAAGCGATTTGAGTTCCACGAAAAATCCCTCAAACAAATCAGATCGGTATTATTTGAACGATCTGTCAATGGTACTAACCAGGGCTATACAGATAATTATATAAAAGTACAGGTAGCAGCAGATATGAACTACGAGAATAAATTGTTGGAAGTAACATTAAATAAAAATCATGGGTCTTACATGAGTGGTCTCGTCACCGAATAGTCAAATCTAGTGTTTCTAGAAAACATTTCATTGAAATCAACAATATTTTGTAAGGGAAGACAATGAAAAAAGTAGTTTTCTTTATTGCTTTTACAATGATGTATTGCGGTAAAACTACTGTAAATAAGCCATTGGTATATGGGTTGGTAATCCATGGTGGTGCCGGTACAATTACAAGGAAAAATATGTCTCCAGAAAAGGAATCATCCTATCGCGCTAAACTTACTGAAGCGCTTGCAGCTGGTTTTGAAATCCTTGAAAAAGGTGGTTCTAGTATGGATGCGGTTGAAACTACAATACGCATCATGGAGGATTCACCTCTGTTCAATGCTGGAAAGGGTGCTGTATTTACAAATGCTGGTACAAATGAGTTGGATGCATCAATCATGGATGGTAGTACTTTGCAGGCTGGTGCAGTAGCGGGAGTGAAAACAATTAAAAATCCAATTTCAGCTGCCCGAAAAGTGATGGAGGAGACCTGGCATGTCATGCTGGCTGGTGAAGGGGCGGATAATTTTGCTAAAGAACAGGGTTTAGAAATAGTGAACAATGATTATTTTTATACAGAAAGACGTTGGAAAGCCTTGCAAAAGGCACAGAATTCAGAAAAACATGGTACCGTAGGCTGTGTGGCTCTTGATAGGAATTATAATCTTGCCGCTGGCACATCAACGGGCGGACTCACGAACAAACGTTGGGGCAGAATAGGAGATACACCGATTGTTGGTGCAGGAAATTATGCTAATAATCAGACTTGCGGTGTATCTGGTACTGGTCAAGGGGAATATTTTATCCGGGGTAATATGGCCTTTGATGTTTCGGCTTTGATGAACTATAGTTCACTATCAGTAGAAAAAGCAGCCAGGCAAGTAATTGATAAGTTATCTGAGCGTGGCGGTAGAGGCGGTCTGATCGCCATGGATAAAAATGGGAATATAGCAATGCCATTCAATACCGAGGGTATGTACCGTGGGTATTATCTAAATGGATTGGAACCTATTATAAAGATATACAATGATTAATCAATATTTTCGTAATCTTTTATATCTGGGCAAGTACAGACCAGATTTCGATCTCCTGAAGCATTATCAATTCTGCCAACTGGCGGCCAATATTTAAAATCCTTTAGCCATTCGGCTGGGTAAACAGCTTCTATCCTGGAATACGGATGATCCCAGGTGTCTGCGGCAATATTTCTTGCGATGTGGGGCGCATTTTTTAAAACATTGTTTTCCGAATGAGCTGCACCTTTAGCGACTGCAGTGATTTCATCTTTTATAGAAATCATGGCTGTGCAAAAACGATCCAGTTCTGTTTTGGATTCGCTCTCAGTCGGTTCAATCATTAGTGTTCCAGCTACCGGCCAGGACATAGTAGGCGCATGAAAACCGTAATCCATTAATCGCTTGGCCACGTCTTCATCTGTAATACCGGATTCTTTTCTTATTGGTCGCAGATCAATAATGAATTCATGTGCGTTCAAACCATTTTCTCCCTTATAAAGTACCGGGTAATATTCTTCCAACTGTTTCGCCATGTAGTTGGCATTCAAGATAGCCACAGCGGTGGAAGTTTTCATGCCAGTACTACCTAACATGGCCATGTAACACCAGCTAATTGGTAACACACCTGCACTACCCCAAGGAGCCGCAGATACAGCCGATATTGCTTGGTCAGTGTCATGGTTGTTTATTACGGGATGGGAAGGTAGGAACTGTGTTAGATGGGGTGCTGTACAAATTGGGCCCATACCGGGTCCACCACCGCCATGAGGAATGGCAAATGTTTTATGCAAATTGATGTGGCATACGTCTACACCTATGTCAGCGACTCGGCTGATACCAACCATGGCGTTTAGATTTGCGCCATCCATGTATACTTGCCCGCCGCTTTCATGAATGATATCGCATATTTCCTGAACCGAATTTTCGAAAACACCATGGGTTGATGGGTAAGTTATCATCAATGC
>CAYYXU010000088.1:0-6790 GCA_964475645.1 uncultured bacterium
GCAATCAATCCAGCAATCATTCCTGTAAGCACATCGCCTGTCCCAGCAGTGGCTAAGGCAGGGTTTCCCGTTGAATTTACAATACCATTATTTTTGTAAAAAATACAGCTAGGTGCATTCTTTGCCACTAAAATACCATTGAAATCATCCATAAAATCTGTTACTAAAGATGTAAACTCACTTTCAATTGTTTTTGAATCAGCAGCAATTAGGCGACAAAATTCCCCGTAATGTGGAGTAATTACAAATGGAACAGTAATTTCTTTAAATAGTTTATTATTACCAATAAATGGCCTTAAACCATCCGCATCAATAACCAATGGTTTATTAGCAGCGTTTATTAATTTTTCAACAAACTTAATTGTTTTTTCATTTGGTCCAAGTCCTGGGCCAATAGCAATAGCGTCAGCCCAATCAAAATGTTGGATAATTTCTTCACAATTGTTTGATGAAAAATATCCTACATTTTCATCTTCACAACTTATCGTCATTCCTTCAGTAATCTTTTTTTCGTAAATATTATTTAATGACTTTGGCGCTGCTGCTATGACCAAACCTGAACCTACTCGTAATGATCCATAGGAACAAAGGGCAGCAGCTCCTGTCATTCCTTTTGAACCAGCGATAACCAACACATTCCCTTGTTTATATTTATGTGTATTTATTTCAAGTGGTTGCAGAAAACTGGAAATAGACTCATCCGATGCTTTATTCCAAATTAAACCGGAAACTTTATTGATAGCATTATTAGGAAAACCAATATCTGCTATGTGTATATCTCCAGTTAAAAATAGCCCCTGACGCATTGCTAAACCAAGTTTGGCATATCCCATTGTTACAGTATAATTTGCTTTTACGCCTACTGGTTCTGCAATACCATTATCCGCTTGAAGACCCGTAGGTATATCTACGGAAATCACAGCACAATTATTTTTATTAATCCATTCTATCCACGGTATTATATTTTCTTTAACTGAGCCATGAACACCAGTACCTAGTAATGCATCAATTATTAAATCACACTTGCAACTCTCATCTAATAAATCACCCGAAAATTCTATCTGAAGATTGCCTTTAATACATAAATCAAGAAAATATTTTGCATCACCCGTTATTTCCTCAAAATTAGAAATACAAAAAATAACCACCTTGATTCCCCGTTTATTTAGCTCAACAGCCGCAGCGAAACCATCTCCACCATTATTACCCTTTCCACAAAGAATAACTATTTGTGGGTCATGGATATCAGCAGTTTTATTCATTGCTAATTTAGCGATAGCTAACCCTGCGGATCCCATTAGCTGAGTACCCTTAATATTATATTGTTCCATGGCTAAACGGTCAAGTTCCTTAGCCTGGTTTTGTGTCAGAAGCCTCAATGTACTCTTATTAGGGAAAACGCAATCGCTGTATCATCAGTATGGGATATACTAACCTTACAACTAATTTGATCCAGTGATGGATGATTTAATTGTACTTCTGGAGCGCCAGATTCACTCGAGAGTATTTCTATTCCTGCAAAATCAATATTTGAAACAACACCGGAAGATAATAAAGCTTTTTTGATAGCTTCTTTGGCAGCAAACCTGCCAGCATAATGTATAGGTGGCGCTGCTTTTGAGTCGCAATATTTAATTTCAATGGGTGTAAAAATACGTTCTTTGAACCGCTGGGAATGATTTTGGATAGTTTTTTTGATACGTACAACTGAAACAATATCTGTTCCGATGAAATAATCAGGCACTATTGAGCTCGTTCACGATACCTACTATTTCGTATACATCATTGATATCCCAGTCAGCGCCTGAATCAACTGTACCAAATGCATCACCATAACGAGCAAATATTGTTCGGATACCAAGCTTATTTGCTCCGACAACATCTCTTTCTGGCCAATCACCAACCATTAAGGCTTCTTCAGGATCAATATTTAACTGAGATAAAGCCATTTCAAAGGGTATGGGTGATGGTTTCCTAGCATTAGTATCATCAAAAGTAAGAACCACGTCAAAATGATGGTGTAGATTCAAGTAATAAATTCGCATCCATGCCTCTCGACTGGGAGCATCAGATACAACGGCAAGTTTTACACTCATTTTAATGAGTTCCACAAGCGTATGATTTACATTTGGATATAATAGCAGATTTGCTTCCCTAGCTCGTCGATATGCTACTATACCTGCTGCCAAATATTTATTATTTACCTCACCGATCGTTTTATTTAAAAAATCATTAAACACCTGTTGGTTTTCCCAACCTTCCTTTTCATAAATGCCAATAATAGTCTTATATGATTCATCAGGATCAATATCAAGTCCAGCCTCAATCATACCTGCAATAGCAGCTTTGACTGCATAATCTTTCATTTTCATGAAATCGAGGAGGGTATTGTCTAGGTCAAATATGACCGCTTTTATCATTAGGAAACCAGTCCTAGAGTTTGATTAATTTTAGTTCTGGTATTTTTGAGGATTCATAATTCTATCCATTTCGTACTCAGCTATTTTCCTCCAGGTACGATCTTTACGCGCTTTCTCTAGTGCATTAACGGATGCAATTTTGTTGCCCTTACCTCCACACCACGTTGCTACGCCAAGCTCAATCCACCCGCCACCGAAAGATGGCTTGCGATCTGTTGATTTTCGAGCCGCTTTCTCAGCACGATCACACTCATTTAATTTATTATAAGCGGTTGCTAATCTATACCAGGCCATGGCATCCTTTTCATTATATGTCGTAGCAAGCACAAGGTTATTTGCTGCATTAGCCCAATCTTCCATTTCGCTGTAAACTACACCGAGAGTTGAATATCCCTTAGAATACTTAGAATTAACCTTAACAGCAGAATTTAGAACCTCAATTGCCTGGTCATAATTTTTCTCACTAAGGTATATCTCACCAATCGCACCAAAAGCTTTATCGTAGGCAGGATAGACATTAATAGCTTCTTTAAATGCAGTTAATGCGCCTTTATTATCACTATTAGATTTCTTGGATAGTCCCATTGCATACCATCCTTTATAAAAATTCGGATTTATTTCTAATGCTTGTTGGTAATGGTCAATCGCTCCATTACGGTTACCCATTTTCGCTTCAATTACACCGATTTGATAATGGGCCTGATAAAATTCTTCATCAAATTCCAACACTTTATAATAGGCTTCTAAAGCCCCATCTAGATCACCTCGCTTGTAGGCCCTATTTCCATCATTAAAAGATTTTTTTGTAACATTATCTAATGCTATCCTTGCTTTTTCATGATATGGATTGATTTCTAGTGCTTTTTTAAAATATTGAACTGCTTCATTGGGAATTTTTTCCCGATTCTTTACTAGACCCATACTATAGGCCGCTTCAGCAAATACAGGAAATTTTTCAAGTACAATTCTATAACTTTCAAAGGCATTATTATAATCAGCATCACCCATATATCGACCTGCGTCGTTCATTAATGTATTAATTTCATTTATACGGTCGAACTCATCTCTAAATTCTTTATTTTCAGGGTCCGCATCAATTGCTCCTTTTAAGAAATCCCGCGTCTCTTTCATTTTTCCTAAACGAAGATTAATTCTAGCTAATTCAAGCATCGCTGGGGCAAAAGTAGGATCCATATTCAAGGCCTGAGTAAATAATGATTCAGCTCGAACAAATTGACCATTATTTAGTTCATTTTTCCCATCTGCTAAAACCTCATCAGGTGTCTGCCCAAAAAGGCTGATCACAAATACTGTGAGAGTTATAAATATATTTCGCGAGTTATTAAACATTTTTTTCTCCAATCGTGCCGAAGGCGGGACTCGAACCCGCACAGGGTTTCCCCCACTGCCCCCTCAAGACAGCGTGTCTACCAGTTCCACCACTTCGGCAATCGTTTTTATTCAATGTCCAGGTTTTGTTGGATATCAGGGACTGATAGATCTAGCAAACGTTGATCTGCTTCACGCTTTAAAATGGATTCACTATCAATTGTTTCAGGAGTACTAATCAAACTAATTAAAACACCAAAAGTCATAAATGCAATAGCGAACCAGGTTGTAATTTTGCTCAATGCAGTTGCCGCTCCACGGCCACCAAAAATAGAGTTTCCCATGCCTGCGCTTAAACCTCCTGCTAACCCACCGCCTTGTCCTGCCTGCATTAATATTACAGCTATTAATAAAATGCTAATGATTGTATGGATACCTATGAGTATTCCTGTCATCATTTACCCCTTATAATTATTATTAACAATTTCTATTATTTTATATAATAATTCCAATTTTAAACTCGATCCACCAATTAAAAATCCATCTATTCCTTCAACTTCAATCAATTTCTTCGCATTTTCAGGTTTTACAGATCCACCATAAAGAATCGGGATTTGTTTTACTGCCTCATCAGCAAATAGTTCAGCAAGTAATTCTCTTATCTGTAAATGGGTATCCTCAACTTGTTTTGGTTTGGCGTTAACTCCTGAACCTATTGCCCAAACCGGTTCATACGCAATAACTATGCGATCCATTGACTGTTCTTTAAATCCATCCAAACCCTTGGTTAACTGTTCCTTTAATTTTGTTTTCGTGTACCCTGTATTCCGATCATTTAATGTCTCCCCGATACAGAATATAGGTATAAGACCATTATTCAAAACCACATGCAGCTTTTTATTTAATAAAGTATTATTCTCATTAAAAATATGCCGCCGTTCCGAATGTCCAATAATTACGTAACGAACACCGCAGTCCTTAAGCATACGAACTGAAGTTTCGCCGGTAAAGGCGCCTTCGGGTTCAAAATAAACATTTTGACTGCCTAATTCGATACCAGAATCTGACAAATTTTCATTTATGTGAAAGAGCGATGTAAAAGACGGGCAGAATATAATTGTTGGTTTTTCCTTATCCAAAAGCAAATTACATATCTCACTGACGAAGGAAACTCCCTCTTGTGGCGTTTTATACATTTTCCAATTGGCGGCAACTATAGGTTTTTTTATCATTACCTACCTAATGCTTCCAATGCAGGTAGTGTGTGGCCGCTTAATAATTCCAAAGATGCACCACCACCCGTTGAAACGTGTGTCATCTTTTCATTCATTCCAAATTTCCTCACTGCGGCTGCGCTTTCACCTCCACCTACGATCGTATCTACACCCTTATCGAAAGCCAAGGAAAGCATCTTCGATAAGGCTTTTGTTCCGTTTTCAAACTCTTTCTTTTCGAAAACACCCATTGGGCCATTCCATAAAATTGTTCCTGCGCCTATAATATAATCGGAAAAAATATTTATAGTTTCTGTTCCTATATCAAGACCCATAAAACTGTCAGGAATAGAATCAAATGCTACCGTCTTTGTTTCTTTTTGATTTTCAATCCCTTCGGCAATTACAAAGTCTACTGGAAAAACAAGTTTTACACGTTTTCGTTTAGCTCGCACTATAATTTCTTTTGCAGAAGAAACCATTTTTCTATCAACCATTGATCGACCAACTTCCACCCCAAGTGCCTTAAGAAAAGTGAAGGCCATACCACCACCAATCAATATTATATCAGCATCATCCAGAAATCGATCAATAAGATGTAATTTGCCTGATATTTTTGCCCCGCCCAGTATTAATAATAACGGATGTTTTGGTTTCTTAAACCTTTCTAGTAAAAACTGAACCTCTTTTTCCATTAAATATCCCATACCTTTTTCTATGAAATGTTCCGTAACACCAACATTGGAAGCATGGGATCGGTGCGCTGTTCCAAAGGCATCATTTATGTAGATTTGACCATGCCGGGCGAGTTTGCCTGCAAACTCAGGATCATTGTTAGTTTCCCCTGGGTGGAAACGTAAGTTTTCTAGCAAATGTATTTCCCCAGGGTGTAACCCGATTGTCACATCTATTGCATCCTCACTAATACAATCATGAGAAAATTTAATTGGTATCTCTAATATATCAGAAAGTGCTTCCCCAACAGGGACAAGGCTATACTTTTCATCAATTTTACCATTAGGACGGCCCAAATGTGACATGAGTACCAATGATGTGCCAGATTCTAGACACTCCTTTATCGATGGAATAGCAGATCGGATACGAAATGAGTCCACAACACGATCATTCTCAATAGGAACATTGAAATCTACGCGCATCAGAACGCGTTTTTGTTTCACATCGAAAGAATGTAATGCCCTAATCATTACTAAAATTAGTGTGATCATTGTTTTCAAGGGAATGAATTAATTTTTGTAAAATATCGATATTAATCCAAGCTGAGCACATATCATCCAGGTAGTTATGATTGGAAAAAATTATACTCATTTACCAAACTCTGTAGGTTACATTCAATGCACGTAAATTTTTCATATATTTGTACGATTGTCCCCATGGATCCTTAAACATTTAACATAAGAATTAGGATAAACCAAGCTCGAAAATGGGTTTTTTAAAGCATTAAAATAATTGAAAAGTGTAAAGATCAACTTGGTTATACCTTGTTTTTTCGTGTCTCTGTTGCCGGTAGGTCATAAGTTTTCTTTATGAAATCTATACAATTCACACACGCAGACAAACTGACATTACAAGATTTGATGTTCCATCATATTCATGAGATCCTACTTGTAGCTAGCCCCTATGATTCTTTCGTCCTGGAAGAGGATGGTCGATTGACGGAACAGATATCCCACGAATACATGGGAATGAATTTTAGTAATGCACCACGAGTCTGGCAAGCTTCTACTGCTGCAGATGCACTGACAATGCTATCACGCCAAGACTTTGATTTGATAATTGTGATGATGCGCATTGCAGATATGGATCCCG
>CAYYXU010000089.1:0-6789 GCA_964475645.1 uncultured bacterium
GAGCAGTGGAATCATAATCCACGTGTCGGGGGTTCGAGTCCCTCCTCCGCTACTCTAATTGACTTATAAATGGGTAGACCAAATTACTAAATAGAAATAAATCAGAAAGCCCATACATAAAATAATAATAATTTTGATTAGAAATTTCATTATTTAAACGAAGTAGGTAATTACCGTAATAACACCAGCAGTAATAATACTTTTTATTATTATTTTTACTGATTGGGTCCGTTGAATTATTAATGAATTAAGATCCTTTTCTCGCTGGTTCTTTTGACCCAGGTTTTTAATACCAAAATAAGCGTTAATTATACAGGTCTTATCCCAAGCTTCAAAAAAAGTTATGCCCATAAGCAGTGCTGGTAAGAATACTAGAGCACGTAATTGCCCAGGGTTAAAAATAATTGTAAATACGATAACAGCAATCGTGAGGATCAAGCTCAAATACCCTATGGATAGACGTCTGCGAATCTCTCCACCACCAATATTGGGACAACTTTCCACTTTATAATGTAGTAATAAGACCTAATTTAATAGAATCATCTTCTTGGTCTAGCTGTGTTCAACTGCCTCAAATATTTTTACAATCTGTAACCAAAAACAATGCCAGCTTGTACCCAGCCCAAGAATGAGGATGTATTAAAATAAATACTTTCTGGTGCATTTACATTGGATTTACCAAAACTACCGTTCGCTCGGATGAATGGTCTTACTGAAAAAGGAATATTAGGAACAAAGATATCAAATCCTGCACCCAAATGAAGACCGCTTCCATTGATGGATCCAAGTCCAGCCATTAATGAAAATTTACCAAACAATTTAATATTTGTCGTCCCGTAAAACCCTGCACGATCATTCCCGGATTCAACGCCTAATCCAAAACCTATCGTTAATCGGCCCGCACTTATTGTAATAGGCGACGTAATAGACAAACCTATAACTGGCGCATATTCTCCCAGTTTATATTTTTCACCAGAATTGATTGGTTGGTTAAAAGACCAGCCAACGGTAAAACCGCTCAATTTATCAAAAGTAGGTATAGTATAAACAATTGGTTCCTCATTGGCTACTTGAGGTTCTGAATCTTGCTGATCTGCATTATCAGTTGCAGTTTCATTAATTTCTTCAGGTTGTGAATTTATCAGTGTTTCAGGTAGTGGTACTATTGCAGTAGTATCTTGTACTTGCCCGTATAAAGAAGGAAATGCAATTAAGATAATTGAAAATATTCTTTGAAAATTATCCAAACTCATATTATCCTTTATTCTGTATTGCCGTTACAATCCCATCTTCTAGATAAATGTAGCGATAATCACCCTCATTATAAACCCATTGTTCCCTCATGTAATAGGAATAAGTCGTACGATTAACGCTATCAGGCCGGCCAATGGCTTCTTCAACCATAGCCTCAGTAAATCCGATCTCAATAACACCATCATTGATTTTTTGACCCAATTCATCACCCCATTTATCCAATAGAATTCGTTTACGGTATTCTTCTTTTTTCTGGGCAAAAGTTAAATCTTCAATACTTTTAGCAAGATATTTTTCTTCATGGATCCTTTCTTTTGCTCGACGCTTAAAACGATCACTCTCATTTTTAAGGTTAAGGTTATTCTTTTCTCTAATCAATGCCCGGTCTCTAGCTTCTTGGAAATAGGGAGGTAAACCAACCTGATCATAAAATGCTGAGCTCATATAACCTATCGAATCATTAAAAGATATACGAATGAAGTCCTGAATATAATATGGGTAAAATATAACTTCTGCGCCTTGCGGAATGTCAATACGGTGCCCCATCAACGGTTTATTAATCCACATCCCAGCAAACGCAGCCCGGTTGATGCGAATAACAGCCTTACGTTCCAAAAGTAAAAATTGTTCTTTTGCATAAGAATCTTGTAAATCTTCAATAAGATTTTGCAGACTGTCGATTCTTATCACAGTATCAATAACTAGTGCTTCATTAAGCTTGATTAAACTATCCAAGCTGTCCAATTTGGTCTGGGCATGTAATAAAAATACATTATAGACCATGAAGCGAAGGATGCTTCTCATAATTTTCTGTATTCTGTAATTAATTCGAAAAAATGATTTTCCAGATCCTGATTAACTTTCTGGCAATTATTGATAACTGCTTCTGCCCTATCAACATATTCAGTACACCGTTTTTGATTCCATTTTGGTGGAGGAGTTTTTATTACGTCAGAAACGTTTGATATTTTATCTGCAATTTTAACCAGTGTAGCATCTTTGGATAAGTACGGAGCATTGTCAATTTGCATTTGTTTACGTTGCGAAACTGTTAGCAGATTATTATCTGTCAACTCCTCTACAATTATCCTAACCCTGGATCCAAATATTTTATCAAGTTCATGCGCAGATGTATCTGTATCTTCAATGGTGTCATGTAGAAGTGCAGCTGATAATATTTCCGGATCTTCAATACCACCAATCTCTGATAAAATCATTGCTACTGAAATCGGGTGAATTATGTAGGGCGTCCTACCATCTTTCCGTCGCTGATCGCAATGTTTAAGAGCTGCAAATTGGCTTGCTTTCAGGACTAGATTCATTTAAGCATTATTTCAGTTATATTTCAAATACAAAGTGGTTAATTATCCTTACTTGTTTCATCAGTCATATTTTCTAGATAATGTTTCTCAGCAAAAGGACGCCAATCATTCCGTGAGTTAATTGCCCTTACAACTGCTACTATAGTTAGAATAACCAGTAATCCAAGTGTACTGTATATACTATTATTACTAGAGCGATCAAAAGTAAGAATAAGGACAAAGAGGATCAGCCAGAGAGATTTGTATATAATATTGACTATGCGATTAATACTCATTTTTGATATGGTAATAGTCGCACAATTCGTCCCGGATCCTCCAAAGCGACGTAAATTAGACCATCCCGGCCAACCTCAACATCCCGAACTCTACTGCCGGCTTCATAAATAATTTCATCCTTTACCATATTTAAACCATCCATTTCAACGCGGTGTAATCGTTCAAATTTTAATGATGTTGCCAATAGATTATTGTTCCACTCTGGGAATTTATTACCTTTATAAAATGTTATCCCGCATACAGCTATGGAAGGTGTCCAGTGAAAAACAGGTTGATCCATGCCCTCTTTGTGGGTGTATTTCGAAATAATTGTACCGCTATAATTTTTTCCATAGGTAATTACTGGCCATCCGTAATTGTGACCTTTGTTTACGATATTTATTTCATCTCCGCCTTTAGGACCATGCTCTGATTCCCATATTTCTCGTGTAAGTGGATGTAACACCAACCCTTGAGGATTTCTGTGGCCGTAGGACCAGATTGATTTAATGGATGCTTCAGTGTTATAAAAAGGATTATCGATTGGTATACTACCATCATCGTGCATGCGGTGAATTTTTCCATTAGGCATGTCAAGATGCTGAGCCATATTTCTATCACCCCTATCTCCCACAGATACAAATAGATAACCTTTATCATTAAATAATATCCTTGAACCAAAATGATGTGATTTTTTGGTATAAAATTTTTCATCTGCCCTGAAAATTATTTTTCCATCGATCAATTTATTTTCAACAAGCTTAGCCCTTAACACAACAGTGTGCGATTTATTATCGAGAATATCGCTAAAGGATAAATAAACATATGAATTATTAATAAAGTTAGGATGGATTTCAACATCCATCATCCCACCTTGACCTTTAGCCCAAACAGTTGGTATCTGACCACTAACTTTGACCTTATCTTTACCATTTCTTGATACAATCCAAAGATCTCCAATTTGGTCGGTTACAAGCATCCTTTCATCAGGCATAAAGGCCATTCCCCAGGGAACATTAAACCCTTCTACAAATGTCTCTACTTGAAAAGAAAGTTTTTCAGTGTTATGGATTCCGGCATCCCATTTAGTCTCATCTGCACTTATCCAGAAATTCAAAAGAAATGTAATCGATAATAATCTAAAAATAGTGATATTGCTCATAATTGAGTTTGACCTATTTAAATATCCAGTTTTTGATTAGATCTGCCACCATTTTTGCTCCGCGATGATTCAAGTGTAAAAAATCAGTAACAATTAGAAAACCATTACTAGTCGCAATCTTATCAAAACTGGTTCCTAGTAGAAAATGAGAGAGAAAACCGTTTATCATGATTCTCCTAAATCCATTTTCGTATGATAATCTTGGACGATGATTTTCAGAAATTAAATACTCTGTTATATTTTCATGAAGTGGTAGATAATCCACATCATTTTCTTGTGCAACATCCCGTATTATCACACTGTATTCCTTTGTTCGTTGGTAGGCTATGTGATCTATATCCTCGCCGATAGGCGGAAGTGATAATATGGCGATTATTGCATTTGTTCGCTTTTTTAACTGGAATATAAGTTCCTCAACGTTTTTCCTAAAAAATTTTGCATTCGGTTCCTCAGGAAGAGCCATGTCATTCATGTAACGTGCACTATTTTTTTTACTTAATGACGCATTTGCATCATTAGTACCAATTAGAATGGTTACATAATCCGGATCGCAATTAATGATCTCATCTAATCTTTTTACCACATTATATGCCAAATTTCCATTAATTCCTGCATTTATAAAATGATATCCGTGGCCACTTAGATCATCTGACAAAATATTTACATAATTATAGCTCACTCGACCATGTGTGATACTATTACCAATACACACAACTGTTTTATTATTTTTACTCTGCGCACTTTCCTTAAGGAAATTTGCAGGTGAATTAAAAGGTGATTTCTGTGCTTGAAATAATGTATAAGTGTAAAGAATAATTAGTATAATTATTAGAAAAGCTGCTCCGGCAATAATTTTTATAATCACTAACTAGTGCTTTTGGAAACGGAAAATATTTTGGAAATCGATATTAATATTCACGATTTATCAGTATACTTTTTTGGATATTCATAAAAAACCATTCTACCAGAATTAAAATCAATATTTTTCCAAGATGAGAATTCAAAATCAATTCGGACAACACCACAGGTTACAACATTCACGATATTTTCTCCAGAAACCATATTACCAAAAGAAGTAAACGTTGGATTATGTCCAAATAACATTATTGAGTTATAGAGATCATCTAAGTCTCTTACTAAATTCAATAATTGCTGTGCACCGACACCATAAATAGCACGATTCACAATTATATCAGTTTCAGCATATCCCATTTCTTTAGCAAAGGCTTTTGCTGTTGAAAATGCACGGTTGGCAGGGCTGGATATAAGTAATTCCGGTTTTTCACCTCTTTCCGAAATCAATTTTCCCATTAAGGGTGCAGCTTTTTTCCCCCGACCATTTAATGGACGGTCTATATCTGCTAATCCAGGATTACCCCAACTGGATTTTGCATGCCTTGTAAGGTATAAATTTTTCAATAATATATTAACCGGGCAACAAAGCTGGATTCAAAAGATTTTCTTCCATTATCTTGATTTCGTCTATACCGGAAATAACAATTTCCGGATCATATTTGAGTTTCTTATCATTAATTTTTCCCTCATAGTCCACATTTAACAAAATAGTCCGTATACAATTTAATCGAGCTTTTTTCTTATCGTCTGATCGTATGATCGTCCATGGAGTAAGCGTACGATTGGTAGCATTCAACATTTCAAATTTGCGGATTGAATACTGGTCCCACAATTCTTGAGCCTGTTTATCCACAGGTGACAGCTTATATTGCTTCAATGGATCAGTTTCACGCGATTTAAAACGGTCTTCTTGCTCTTTCTTAGAAACAGAAAAATAAAACTTGAATAATTGAATACCACTCTTGACTAATAATTGTTCAAACATTGGGGCATATTTCAAGAAACGTTTATGTTGTTCATCTGTGCAATAACCCATGACTGGTTCAACCATTGCCCTGTTATACCAACTTCTATCAAAAAGCACTATTTCTCCTCCTGCTGGAAGATGAGTGACATAGCGTTGAAAATACCATTGTGTTCTTTCTCTGTCACTTGGTTTCTCGAGTGCAACAACTCGTGCACCACGAGGATTTAGATTTTCAGTTATCCGTTTTAATGTACCACCTTTACCAGCAGCATCACGACCCTCGAAAATAAGTGCAATCCGTTTGCCCTGCTTTTTCACATGGGATTGCATTTTTAGCAACTCAATCTGCAGCATTTCAATTTCTTCATTATATTTCATCGATTAGCTCCTTTACCTTAGTTCATTATTTAATTTGGCAGCTATAATATAAACGAAAAATTTCTGAGCACCAATTCAGGAATGCATTACTCAATAAATCAATTCTGTGTTTTCATTACACGTCAATCTTAGTTTATAACCATGGAACTACCCATTTGGCAGCCATTTATTAATGAATGGTACACTTTTGCTATTTTTGTACTATTGATATTTATTGTGATCAGGATTAGTGATTTTGCTCGATCAATCTTGCGATGGAGTCCTGAATCAAGTAGAAAACTAGTCCATTTAATCGTGGGTACATTAGTATCAGCCTGTCCATTCATATTTAAATCACATATACCGCCAGTTGTCTTAGCATTTATATTTATTATTATAAATGCTCTTGCACTCAAGACGGCTTTATTCAAAGGGATGCATTCCACAGATAGACTTAGTTATGGAACAGTGTACTTTCCCATAGCATTTCTTGTTCTAGCACTGTTTTGGTGGGAAAAACCAATCACTTTAATTCTATCCATGTTGATAATGACTTTTTCCGATACAATCGCCGCGGTTATAGGCGAACGTACAACACAACCAAGGCAATTTCAAAT
>CAYYXU010000090.1:0-6730 GCA_964475645.1 uncultured bacterium
GCTGGTGCATTTACGGAATACTCTGGCATGCGCTATGCATTCTTCTTTTTAAGTGAGTATGCGAATATGTTTGTGGTAGCTGGTGTAGCTGCAACTGCATTTCTTGGTGGATGGCAAAGTCCCATCCCTGGAATGTTTAATAGTCCTACCTGGGGCTTGTGGTGGTTCATGAGTAAGACAATGTTTTTGATATTCGTTATGATTTGGTTTCGCTGGACATTTCCAAGATTACGGGTGGATCAATTAATGAGTGCTTGCTGGAAAGGGTTTACTCCAATCGCATTGATGAACATCTTTGGTGTTGGTATTTGGTATCTATTTTTAGGGTAAAACTATGTTTAAGTATTTAGTAACTATTTGGGAAACAGTGACTACCTTGTTAACTGGCATGGGAGTGACATGGCGGCATATGCTAGCCATTCGCCGTGACAACGTAACCTTGCAATATCCAGAGGAGCGCTGGCCCCGCCCTGAACGTGATATAGGGTTCGACCACAATAAATATAATATTATAAGATCGCGCCTCCACGTAGATATAGATGATTGCATTGGTTGCCTAAAATGTGAGCGTGCCTGTCCAGTAGACTGTATCAAAATAGATACAGTGAAGGTACTTAATAGAGGTTCAGATATACCAAATATCCGGCACAAGGGGATCACTTCTTTTGGGACAAAAAAAGCAATGATTGTAACTAGGTTTGATATCGATATGACCGAGTGCTGCTATTGTAACCTTTGTACTTATCCTTGTCCAGAGGAATGTATTTATATGACAGGTGGTCCCAATGCCGAAAAGCACGATATCGATTATGAGTTTTCTGAATACGATAGGAATGACCTGATTTTTCGCTTTGCGAAAAAAGCTTCAGCTGAAGAGATTGCAAATGCAACAACTGAATCGAAGGAAGTGGAAAGCTAAATGGAAAACATAGCTTTTGGTTTGATTGTGGCAATCACGCTCGGTTCTGCGTTTATGGTAGTACAGGGTAAACAGTTGCTTTATTCTGCCATTGCATTATTGTTCACCTTTTTTGGTGTTGCCGGTCTGTACATATTTATGTGGGCGGATTTTATGGCTGGTGTCCAAATCGTGATCTACATTGGTGGGATCCTAGTTTTATTGATCTTTGGTATCATGCTGACCAACAAAATAACTTCGGTGAATATATCCCACACAAGTCTACAGCGTGGTGCTGGTGTTTTAGTGGCTTTAGGAGTTTTAAGTTTTCTGGTAGTCATGATTGGTCGAACACCATGGCTGGAAAAGACAGCTCTTGAACCAGCACAAACCGTAGATGGTATTGGCACGCTGTTGATGATGAAATACCTACTGCCCTTTGAAGTTGCGTCCTTATTGCTGCTGGGTGCGTTGATTGGGGCTGCTATGCTTTCGAGAAATGTGGATTAATGGATAGTCTGCACACATATCTATTTATCAGTGCTATCCTTTTTTCTTTAGGTCTATACGGCGTAATCACACGGCGTAACGGTATTGCAGTTTTGATGGGCATTGAACTGATATTGAACTCGGCCAATATTAATTTTATTGCCTTTGCCCGTTTTGGGGGTATGAACCTATCTGGGCAGGTTTTTGCTCTTTTCGTGATCATTATGGCCGCAGCAGAAGCAGCTGTTGCTCTTGCTATTATTATAAACATATTCAATAATTTGCAAACGGTGAATATTGATGAAGCACAGCAGTTAAAATTATGACCAGTAATATGCTAATTAATTACGCATTGGCAATCCTATTTTTACCATTATTGTCGTTCATTATTTTGATTTTTACTGGAAAGCGTTTGCCGCGACAAGGTGACTGGGTAGCGATAGCTTCAGTCCTTATTACCCTAGTCTTATCACTGGCTATGTTTGGCAGTATGTTGCTTTCCAATGATCCGGGATTCAGCCATGAAGCATCTATTGTTTGGATGGATTTGGGCGCCTTCCTAATTCAGATGGGTTTTCTGATCGATAATATCACGATAGTGATGTTGCTGGTTGTATCCCTTATATCCACAATGACCCATATATTTTCAATCAAATACATGGCAGGGGACATAAGGTATTCAAGATATTATGCCTATCTTGGATTGTTCACCTTTAGTATGAATGGCATTGTCCTGTCCAATAACCTATTTTCACTTTACATTTTTTGGGAGCTTGTTGGTGTCAGCTCTTATTTGCTCATCGGTCACTGGTTTGAAAAAGATTCTGCCGCTGATGCGGGCAAGAAAGCCTTCCTTACAAACCGGGTCGGTGATATTGGTTTCTTTATTGGTGTCATGTTGGTCTTTACTGCCTTGGGTACGTTTAATTATGCAGACGTCTTTCAGGGCGTGGCTCAGGGTGATATTTCAGGTACAATGCTTACCTTGGCCGGCATTGGTCTTTTCATGGGTGCTGTTGGGAAATCATCTCAGTTTCCGCTGCACATCTGGTTACCGGATGCCATGGAAGGCCCCACACCGGTTTCTGCCCTGATGCATGCGGCAACAATGGTAGCAGCCGGGGTTTTTCTATCTGTAAGGCTATTTCCAATATTTACACCAGATGCACTTCTGGTCATTGCGTATGTTGGTGGGTTCACGGCTATTTTTGCAGCTACAATTGCTGTTACGCAAAACGATATAAAAAAGGTATTGGCTTATTCCACGGTCAGTCAACTAGGATATATGATATTAGCCGTGGGGACGGGTGCCTACATCGCTGGGTTTTTTCACCTGGTGACACATGCCATGTTCAAAGCGTGTCTTTTCTATGGTTCCGGCAGTGTAATCCATGCCATGCATCATGCCTTGCATAACAAACATGATCATGATACTGATCCGCAGGATATGCGCAATATGGGTGGTTTTAAATCGAAAATGCCGGTAACCTATTGGACCATGGTAGTTGCCACTTTAGCAATATCCGGTGTACCATTATTCTCAGGTTTTCTGTCAAAAGACGCGATATTAGCGGGTACACTTGCGTTTGGCATACATCATCCGCAGCATTTTATTTTACCAATCTTTGGTTTTGGAGCCGCACTGATCACTGCTTTTTACATGTTCAGACTGATTTTCATGACCTTCCACAATGAACCAAAATTGCCACAATTTTACGATGATATTCACGAATCACCCAAAGAAATGACCTTTCCTCTGATCCTGCTGAGCACGCTTAGTGTCTTCATATTCTATACGTTGCCATATTTCAATCCCTTGTCTGACCATGGTTGGTTCATGGATTTGGTTAAGGCCAAAGATTCTATGGTCCCTGGGAATCCTAGCGCCCATGAAATAGCAGAGGGAATGCATCACAGCCATACGTTGACAATGATCCTTTCAATTCTGGTCGCAGCTTTTGGTATCTTTCTTTCTTGGTCGGTTTACCTGAAAAAACGAATATCTGCTGACGCCTGGGCAGAAAAACTCACGCCATATTATAACCTCTCCTTGAACAAATATTTTTTTGATGAAAATTATGATAAATATATCTATCAACCATTATTACGCCTAGCGGAACGGATCTCATTCATCGATTGGGATCTGTATGACAAGTACTTCATTAATGGCTTTGGCCATGTGACCAAGTGGCTTTCATTCCTTACCGGACGTACAGACTATGATGGACTGGATCAAACTATAGTTGATGGGTTGGGAAGATCCATGAGTAAGGCCGGGTCATCATTGAAAGAGGTACAAACAGGCCGTTTGCAAAACTATATGCTATTTGCCCTCTTTGGCGTGATCATTATAGTAATTTTTCAATCATTTTAACCATGAAACGATTAGGAAACTCGAATGGATAACATTTTAAGCTGGATTATCTGGATTCCAATTATCGGGATGGTTGCTATTGGATTTGTTCCCAGGAATCAGGATAACCTAATAAAAAAAATAGCAGCAGTAACCACTGGAATTCAATTACTTGTTGCAGTTATGCTGTGGATAACATTTGATGCGACCGATGGGTCATTTCAATTTATGGAACGTGCTGAATGGATCCCATCGTTGGGTATCGCTTATATTCTTGGCATCGATGGGCTAAGTTTGCCGATGGTGGCCTTGAATGCATTAATAGCCTTTCTGGGCATATTTGTGAGCTGGAATATTGATCGCGCTGTAAAAGGTTATTTTGCGTTATTTCTATTACTGGATACGGGTATAATGGGCGTATTTCTGTCCCTGGATTTTTTCCTGTTCTATGTTTTCTGGGAAGTAATGTTATTGCCTATGTATTTCTTGATAGGCATGTGGGGCGGACCGCAAAGAGAATATGCTGCGATTAAATTTTTCCTGTATACCTTATTTGGCTCTGTCCTTATGTTGATTGCCTTACTGGCGCTCTATTTTGCCTGTGGGAAAACATTTGATATGTTGCTCATGATGGAACGAGCACCTTTCGCCCTAGATGGTGTTGTCTGGTGGGGTATGAGTGCTATCAAGGTGATTTGGGTGTTATTGTTTATTGGTTTTGCTATTAAAGTACCTGTTTTTCCATTCCATACCTGGCTTCCACTGGCACACGTAGAGGCGCCCACAGCTATTTCAGTGGTGCTGGCAGGTATACTGCTAAAGTTGGGTGTTTATGGCATGTTGCGGATCAATTACACTATGCTACCAGACGCAGTCTGGTGGTTTGCCGGTGCTTTTGCAATTCTGGGTATGATAAATGTGTTGTGGGGTGCCATGTGTGCTTTGGCGCAAAAAGACCTGAAGAAAATGGTCGCCTATTCCAGTATTAATCATATGGGGTATCTCTTGTTGGGTATGGCGGCAGTCATTGCTGGTGGTGCGGCGAATGGCTCAAATTTGATGGCCGCACAGGCTGGTATCAATGGGGCGGTTTTTCAGATGTTTAATCATGGTACTATCTCGGCCATGCTATTTATTCTGGTGGGTGTGATCTATGATCAGGCACATCATCGCGATATTGAGGGCTTTGGCGGACTAGCGGCACAAATGCCGGTTTATACCGGAATTGTTGCCTTGGCATTTTTTGCAGGATTAGGTTTACCTGGATTGTCTGGGTTTGTCAGTGAAGCGATGTGTTTCATCGGTGCTTTCCCCGTTTTCCGTACTATTGTAATAATTTCGACAATTGGTATCTTGCTGAATGCAGCCTATTTCTTGTGGGCCTTCCAACGGGTGTTTTTTGGCAAATTAAATGAAAAGTATACAGGACTGGTCGATATTAATCAGCGAGAACTTTTCACTGTGTTACCTTTACTAGCAATTACAATTTTTCTTGGTATTTACCCCAGACCCTTTCTGGATATGATCAAAGAAACCATGAATGTATTGATCGATCAAGTTGTTATAGTTGGAGGTATAGCCGGCATTTTCTAACATGCTTCTCGTAGTATGAGTAATCTGCAAAGTCTATCTCTTTACTGGCCTGAATTAATCCTTTCAGGTACGATATTGCTGGCAGTAATTATTGATATATTTTCGAAATCGCAGCAATCAAAAAAGGTAAGTGACTTGGTTGCACTGGGACTATTGCTTACTTTAATTGCGGTTGCACTCACAAAGCATTCTCCTACCACGTTGTTTATGGATGCACTGGCTTTTGATCCTTTTGCTAGTTTTATTAAATCAATTGTTGTTGTAGCTACCGTACTGGTTATTGTTATCAGCCGTAATAGCAATGAGTTTAAGGGCTATCATACTGGGGAGTATTACGTACTGCTGGCAGTGATGGTATTTGGTATGTTTCTTATGGCTAGCGCCATTGATTTGATCATGGTTTACTTGTCCATAGAAATTGTGTCGCTCATGTCGTTTATCCTGGCCGGCTATTTGAAGGATAATCCCCGCTCAAATGAGGCTTCACTTAAATATGTTATTTATGGTGCATTTTCATCAGGTATTATGCTGTACGGTCTCAGCATTATTTTTGGATTGACTGGTACCACGAATTATTTTGAGATCAGGGATGCTGTCAACGCCCTCGATGGTTCAGCTAATCTAGCATTAACAATTGCCAGTGTTTTTGTACTGGCTGGTTTTGGCTACAAGATATCTGCAGTTCCCTTTCATTTTTGGACACCTGATGTTTATGAAGGATCACCAACTCCTATTACAGCTTATTTATCTGTGGCACCCAAAGCCGCTGGTTTTGCCTTGATGATTCGCTTCTTCAATCAGGTGTTCGTCGATGGCGCTTCATTGAGCGGGTTGGGCTGGTCTTCTACCGTGAGTTTTTCCTGGCCACAATTGTTAGGTATTATTTCGGTAATTACTATGAGCATGGGGAATTTGGTCGCAGTCCAGCAATCGAGCGTAAAAAGAATGTTGGCTTATTCCAGCATTGCTCATGCTGGTTATATGCTCATGGCTCTGCCTACAATATCTTCGGAAGGCGTTTTTGGTATTATGATATATCTGGTGATGTATTTGTTTATGAATTTGGGCGCATTTTTTGTGCTGATTTATGTGATCGAGAAGGAGGGTGGAGAAACTTTCGAACACTTTAACGGGTTAGGATGGCGCATGCCTATTGTTGGAATTGTTATGACCATTTTCATGTTTTCGCTTACCGGTCTGCCGCCAACGGTTGGGTTCATTGGTAAATTTTATCTTTTTGCAGCTGTAATTAATGCTGGACCAGGATTTTACTGGCTGGCTTTTTTTGGTGCACTTAATACGGTGGTATCACTGTACTATTATTTGCGTGTTGTGAAAGCAATGTATCTTACTGGTGAACCAAGTGATGTTATAGCAGTACCATCCTTTTCCATGAC
>CAYYXU010000091.1:0-6729 GCA_964475645.1 uncultured bacterium
CTTTCTCTTAATCACAGAAATTTTATGACTAGTAATGCGCTTATCAATAAACCGTTCCATACTCTGATCTACATAACGACTCTCATCTTCTGGACCAACGATAGCGCCAAGGGAGTCCAGGTAATATACTTTTTCCTTATAATTTGGCGCTGTATTAAGAATATAGAGATCAAAGTTCACTATCGTAGGTACATTTGCACGGACAATTACATTATGAATCGCATCCCCGATCACATTCTCACTGATTGGATCCCCATACCAACGGCTGTCATTCATAGGAACTGGTGGTATACACCAAACTTTATGTGGACCAACAGTCAATTCAATATTATCGTTGATTGGTGTTAGTCCAACATATTCATCATCGATAAATACAGTTACATCATCAATAGTGGATGTTATCTTCAATTGACCTTTTTCCTGCGGTCCATCTTTCGGTAAAAAGAATTCATCTTTATACCATTTCCTCTTGGGAATGAATAATTCTCGGACGGAAGAACTGGCCGGACCTTTCAAGGCTACGTCACCTAGCTTGACCATATCATTCATAATATTAGGATCATTAATGCGGTGTTGTATGCCTTCATTCATCCTGATAAATTCGGTTTCATTTTCAAGCTTTTTACTATTTGTAAAATCATCAACATCCGCCATATCCACCAGTAAAGCATCCAGCATTTCATCAACAGCCTGGTTAAGCGTATCAGCATTGAAACCTGTGTTTAAGTAATCAACACTGGGTCCGCGATTGGCAACATCCTGCGCTTTTTTTCGCGCTAATGGCCGAGTCCGTTCTTCAAGACGCTTTTCTTTATTTTTTTCAACTAGCGTATCTCCACGTTGTTGTTTAATTGAACTACTTACCTCATAAACTGCTGAAACTTGCACCGCATTGGATATTTCCGATTTTAATATTTGAATGGAATGAAATGGTTTTTTTACTAATAATGCGAGCTGGCCAGATTCATGGTTATTTTTTATAACAATATCCTTTACCTGTCCTAGGGCGGGGATTTTTCCTGGAATATCTAGGGAAAATGTTGCGCCATTAACTGTTATATAATACCAGCCATGAGGAGACATCCAACTGGAAATATTGTCAACATCAATTATCTCCTCAGAATAAAGTGTAAACAGTAATCCATTTGTAAATGGATCCACAAATATATCTGTTATTTCGGGTGAATTTGAGGCGCGGAGCACTGTCAGCAGGGCGAGCAATACTAATGCCTTGTGTTGTAGACTCCGCATATGGTTCATACTTTTAATCAAAAGTATGATTCTGGAATGTATGACATTCTTGTCATTCTGTTCAAGTAGAAGATATATGGTTTGTTACAAAATACGCGTTAGCAGTGCACTTTCTTTAAATTAATGCGTTTCGACCCATTCCGGCTCAGCACTACCAGCATGACAGACTACACAATTAAATTTCTCAAATACATCCTTTTTGGGGAATGTTTTCTTAAGGTCTGCCCGTATATCGGCTGTCATGGCAATCATCTTACGGGCAATGAGTTTATGTTCTTTATCATCCTTATGAAAGGCATCGGGAACGTGACAAAAGGTACATTTCACTCCCAAGCCTTTCGCGTAGCCTTTCATAAGCAGTTTCAGTTCCGATTCTTCTATTTTTGGATCAAGGACTTTCAGGTTCTTGTAGCCAGACTGTCCATATACAATATTTGCAAGACCAAGGATAAACAATGGTAAGATAAATTTTATTTTCATGTGTTACTCCTGATAGTTCGGTTTAAATGATTTTTCAATGTGGTGGATCAGTGCCAAAATCTGCTCATAAGTTAACGATCCACCAAAATCCGGCATATCATTTCCTGTGCCATCTTTGATAATGATGCTCATTCGCTGTTCATCTGTATTAATCCAGAAATTGCTGGATGTAAAATTTGGTGTTGGCAGATCAAACGCCTGAGACTCAGGTCCATCACCCAACCCGCCAGGACCATGACAATCTATACATAAGCGGTTGAAATTCTTTTCTGCACCAAATGCCATGCCATCACTATAATTAGGATTTTGGTATAGATCCTGATCATCAATAATAGCCAAACCGGTAAGGGTCAGCCAGACCAAACACCAGCTTACTACAATGGCAGATCGTCTTTTTTGACCGTGATTCCTTAGCCAAGGAACAACAAATAAAAACCCAACACCCAATAGCGGTAAAATTCCACTTTGAATCCAAGGTGCCCACTCCACATATTTGCCAAACTGAAATAGCCATAGGAAGTACCACTCTGGTCTGGGATTATATTCTACATCTGCTGGATCAGCAGGCAATTCCAGTGGTGCGCTAAAATTACTTAATAGAACAAAAAATAGAATAATTGAAACTAATAGTGTGACATTAAACCGTTGATCGCTGAAATATTGGATGAGAACTGATTTCCTGGATTGAATAAGGAGAAAAAGACATAGGAAGATTGCCGAAGCTATTACAGATCCATGAAGCGTAAAAAACCGCGGCAACGTTGCGCTGTTGAACGTTGCACCGCCACGGAGAAAATCAGCAATGACTGTACCCACTAAGGGAACCGTCTCCGTAATGCCTAAACGCACCTTTGTACCCCAATACGCATTCTGGTCCATGGGCAGTACATACCCTGTGAATGCACTTCCTATTATTAACAGGTAAAGCACAACACCCAATATCCAGATTTTGCAGTATTTGGCGGCGAACCCACTGATATAAAAACAACATAGGAACACAAAGCCGCTGAACACGAGAACAGAAGATGAATAATAATGTATGCTGCGCAACAGATGACCCCCACTGCTATACTTTTCCAGGTACAGTGTAGCCGGGAACGCATCCATCAATGATGGTACATATGACCCGGCCAAACCCCAGCCACTTAGGATCACCAGCCCCAGGAATAGCAGGCTGGTGATAGCACTGACGGTTATAATCCATCGCAGAGGTCCCATTAGCCAATCACCTCTTTGGCATTGGTTCCTGATCTGAATTTTTCGTATTTCACATAAAGCCGACCATCCTGCAATTTTGTATCCAGACGATCCAGTGAGCGCGGGGATGGCCCTGTAAGTACATTGCCGTCACTGGCAAAACTACTTTTATGGCAAGGACAACCAAACCCTTCAGCATTTTTCCGAATCAAGCACGCAGCATGGGGGCAAATAGCACTGAAAACGGTAATACTCTGATCGTTGCGATAGATATAAATGAGTTCTTTCCGTTCAAATGAAGCCCAGCGATCCTTTCGCTGAAAAAGCAGCATTTCTTTTTGCCATTGATCTATTGGTAAATCCGATACCCTGCCAGCATCAATCCATCGATCATCTATTTCATTAGCCCCTGATCTATCTGTTCGCCAAAAATAAATTGCCGGCGCACTGATGATGGTTAGGATCATACCTGTAGCCACCTGCCAAACTTGTAGAAATTTTCGCCTTGTCATTTACCACAGATAATAGTGTGAGCAAACAATTACAATCAAGTATACTAATGAATTATATGTCAGATAATCTAAACGTATGTTTAGTGTAACATAATTCGTTTAATTTTTTATAAAAAAAAGGTGATGTAATCGCTCTTTCTTTATCTTGAGAAAATTATTTTGTACCCGGGGCCGGACTCGAACCGGCACAGCCTAATGGCCGAGGGATTTTAAGTCCCTTGTGTCTACCAAATTCCACCACCCGGGCCAATATGAGGCGTCGATCGGATTCGAACCGATGAATGACAGTTTTGCAAACTGCTCCCTTAGACCACTTGGGTACGACGCCAAACAAAAGATTTTATCGTTCACAAAGCGGGCGAATATACATTTACCAGCTATGCTGAACCAATTCGGAAAAGCAGTTCCCTTACAGCCTCCACTTTTACTTTCATTGATTCAACGTCCTCACGTAATTCACTTATAGCGCGAGCCTGATACCATAATTGCAGAGATAGGGATAAAAAGCCAACTATCAACACAATTATGATAATTTTAATATATTTTTCCAATTCAATCCTCCCTTTAGACTAGATATGAACATATGTAATTTTGAGCATGGAAATTGAAAAATTAAACATTTATAAACGTTTGCGGGATTTTAATGTGCCGACATCTATTTTAGATGATATCTTTTCCGATGAGCAAGATCTGGATGTTTTAATAAAGGGCTGGAATAATCTGCAAAAAGCTGGGTTTAAAGATGACGAGATCGCGGGCAAGATATCTGAACTAATATTCAAAGAAATCGGTTTCGACCCCACTCAAAAACCCGTGGAAAAATAATAATAGATGATCTTCTTTGGTTTTTTCTGCGGCAGATCAACAGTATTAAGGATAGGTTTTTTCAATTCATTCCGCAGTTTGATCCCCTGATACCAAACTCGACCAGTATGAACTGGTTTTTCATTTAATACATTTAGCACATTATCACAATAACTCTGCAGTACTAATTCTCTTGATGATCTTGGGCTCGTTATATGGTGCTCTGGATAAAATGTAAATCGTGTCTTTATCTTTGTTACAGTTTTCCGCATTTCACGCACACCCTTGTTCTGATATTTTTTATCTGCCATGAGGAATGTACTCCCCAAAATAATTAATAATACAAAATATTGAATGATCTTCAATTAAATACCCATACTGCGTAAAAAAGCTTCCGAATTCGGCTCTCTGCCTAAAAATTCCTTAACCAATTCATAAGGATCTACTGTTCCACCTTTTTCTAAAATTATTCTCCGATATTTTAACCCTATATCTGGATTTAGGATACCATTTGCTTCAAATACGGAAAACATATCTTGCGCATACACCTCAGACCACTTGTACCCATAATATGCAGCACCATACCCATTTAAATGCCCAAAAGAAGCTTGCTGATGGGTTCCTTCCTGATATGGATAAAACGTGATTTCATTTTTTAATTCTTTAATCAGGTCAGTTGTGGATTTATTTCCATCAGGATCAAAACCGTCATTCAGTGTGAAATCATATATGCCATAGAATATCTGTTGCAAGGCCTTCGTACCTGAATTTATATTTTTTGCAGCGATCATTTTTTCAAGTAATTCCTCTGGAATTACTTCCCCTGTTTCGTAATGCTTTGCAAATAATGATAGTGATTCTTTCTGCCACACCCAGTTTTCCAGCATCTGGGATGGCGCTTCTACAAAATCTCTTGCTACAGATGTACCTGCATAACTAATAAGTCGTGAGGTTGTAAGTACACCATGGACTAAATGCCCGAATTCATGAAAATATGTTTCTACATTTTCATGAGTTAATAACGATGGCTGGAAGTCAGTAGGTTTTGGAAAATTGCAGACCAATGCAGTGGCTGGTTTTTGATAACCATTATTTGTCATTTTGCCCATAATTACACTAAAAGCTGCTGCATGGCCATATTTATTAGCCCTAGGAAACATATCAAGATAAAAATTTCCTATTAGAGCACCGGATGTTTTATCATATATAGAGAACATTTGGACATCTTCATGCCAAACTGAAGGATTCTGTACCTTTTCAAAACGAACATTAAAAAGCTGTTGATAAATAGTAAATAGTCCTTCTGTCACATTGTTAAACTCGAAATATTGCCGAACTTCTTCTCTATCCAAATTATATTTTTTTAATTTTACCTGGTTTTCGTAAAAACCTGCTTCCCAAGGATGGATGGTCTTTGCATCATTTCCTAAACGTACTGATTTTATTGTAAGCATTTCCGCAACATCATTTTCAGCTTTCTTTCTTAATTGTTGCTTTAGGTCATTCTCAAAATCCCATACATTTTTTGGATTCCTCGCCATGCGGTCTTCTGTCCTGTATTCAGCATAGGAATTATAACCCAGTAGTTTGACAAATTTCATCCGGTTTCGAAGAATATCGTTTAAAACACCAATATTTTTCTCTCTGGCACGATTATTAAATTTAAATCGCAATGCTTCTCTGGCTTCATCGGATTCTGCTTGATCCATGAATGGCACATAACTCGGATAGGTCATATCAATGGCATATTTTCCATTATTTTGAAGACGTTCTTTCTTGTAATTATCGGGTAAACCGGCAAGGTCTATCTGATCGAGAAACAATGTATCTTGAGCAGCTCTAATATTCTTATCAAATTCTAAGCCAAGATCTGTAAGTACATCTAAAACGGTCTTAACCTTTTCCCGCTCATCTTTAGACAGGGTAAAACCAATACGTTTATAGTCCAGCAATAAATCGTCCAAGTATTTTTTTCTTAACCCTTTAAGACTCTTTGCCTCTGTAGTGCTTGCATAGGATACGACAGCGTTGTAAAGATCTTCATTCAAAGACAACTCTGTGATATAGTTTTCAATTTTCTTGCTGGCTTCTAGTCCCTCATTACGAATTTCTTCACTAGTGTGAACTGAACCCATAAGGTATCCAGGGCTCCAAACAGATTCGATTACACTGTAAATATCATCGATACGTACTAGTGTATTTTCATAAGTCCTTTCGGTATCAGCAATTTGGATGATCTCATTCTTGATAAAATCAGCCTGTGAAATAACATAATCCGTACCTTCAGCGATATGTCCAGGTTTAATATTTTTAAAATCAAAATTGTTATTAAATGGAATAATTAGTGGATTATTCTCTGGTTTTTTTGGCGGGTTTTCTTTATTTGGTTTTGACACGCAGCACGGGATTAGAAGCAGTCCGGCTATCATTATTAAACTGGATATTCGCATTTTCATTCCTTTGATTATTCGTCTATGTTGCAGTT
>CAYYXU010000092.1:0-6598 GCA_964475645.1 uncultured bacterium
AGCTCTTCAAAATTTAATTGTCGTTTTTCAATGGCGGATTGTAATGCGTCGACATAAAGTCTTTTCAATGGAAAGGATTTAATTATCCAGAGAACAATAATTAGTACGATCGGTAAACTCAGATAATGAATTGGTATATTAAAAATGGTGACGGCAATAAATATCAATACTCCAGTTAAACCCTGTAAACCAGCACGGATGGAACCTTCTATGATTGGCTTTAATTTGGTTTTTATGGCCCTTTTAACCGGAATCCAGAATAATTGAATTGAAGCATTGTGAAATGTGAATTTGAAAACCTGATCAGAAAATTTGGATAGGAAAACTGTAGCGAGTATTGGGCTGAGGAGAAAGCCAACAGATCCAATCATAAGCGATATAGGTAATATCAATATAGCTATAAGAATACCAAATCGTGACAAAACCCTACTTGTGATATATAAATCGATGATTATTCTAGCAATACCGGTAATAGCATAGTACTTACCAAAAAAACTGACGAGGTCATCTTGATTAGGGAATACAGCTACAGCTGTCATTTTAAATTGATAATCAATAATAACCGAAGCAATCGCTGCTAAACCAATTATCACTGCAAGTGACTTCAAATATGGTGAAAACAGCTTATCTGATTGTTGTTTTTCATCCTTTTTTGCGGATTGATTTTTTAGCTCATTTATGTTTCGGTAGGGGCGGATTAAGTTTGCCATTAGAATAACAACGCCCAGAAACCCTATTGTTACAAACAATAGATTTTCTGAACCGAAAAGGGACACAAAATAGTTAATACTGGAGCCTATAATTATGGAACCAAGCGCACCGCCGGCTCCTAGTAAACTGAACAATCGTTTTGCCTGACGTGGATTAAATACATCAGCTGCAAGTATCCAAAATTGTGTTATAATAATTAAGATTATAACTTCAATCCATACGTACAGAAAGTATATAACCCATCCTTTAAGATTATTTTGTATAAATATCAGAGATAGAGCAAAGACTAGGCAGGATACAGTGGTTGTATGTATTAAATCTCTGTTTTTTGACAAACGGTTATAGATGTCAATAATTAGTGTAAGTACAATAGCCACAGCCAAAAACATGAGCGGTAGGTAATCCCGGTCAACCATATTAAGAAAATATGCATCTCTTGCGGCGCTTCCTGTTATACCGAGTGCTACAAATGCAAAAAAATAAATGAACAGAATGAGAGTTGGTAACCCCTCACCAGGTTTTATATTAAATAATTTATTCAGCAATGGAAAATTTGGTTATTTAATAAAACATTATAATAGATCACTTGCCAATTCTGCAAGAGCAGATCGTTCACCTTTTTTCAAGGTGATATGAGCGTACATTGATTGTCCAACCATACGGTTTATCAAAAAACTTAATCCATTTGACAGTGTATCGAGGTAAGGATGATCAATCTGGTGAATATCACCTGTAAAAACAATTTTGGTACCTTCTCCAGCGCGAGTGATTATAGTTTTTACCTCATGGGGGGTGAGATTTTGTGCCTCATCAATAATGAAAAACACTTTTTGAAAACTACGTCCTCTTATATAGGCTAATGGAGTAATAACTAATTTTTCTTTTTCCAGCATATTTGTTAACATACGGGTTCGACTATCTTTTTCTGAAAATTGGTGTCGAATTACTGAAAGATTATCAAATAATGGCTGCATATATGGATCAAGTTTTGATTTTATATCACCTGGTAAGTATCCAATATCACGGTCGCTCAAGGGGACTATGGGCCTGGCTAGATAAATCTGTCTGTATTCTTTTCTTATTTCTAATGCAGCTGCAAGAGCCAATAGCGTTTTTCCAGTACCTGCCTTACCCGAAAGTGTGATCAATTGTAAATTCGGGTTAATTAATGCGTTTACTGCAAAGGACTGTTCCGCATTTCTTGGCATTATTCCAAATACTTGCTGCTTGCTGACACGCAATAGTTGTTTTTCTTTGCTTTCATAAGTAGCTAGCGCTGATTTGTGGTTATTTCTTAAAATGAAATTCTCATTTGGATTGGCATCATTGATATCAATAGTATCATCCAATGCAACACCATTGTTTGAATTATACAAGGCGTCTATGAATTCTGTTTCCATACCTTCTATCATTCTTACTCCAGTGTAAATTTTTTCTACACTTTCAACTTTATCTGTGGTGTAATCTTGTGCAGGTATACCAAGGGATTTTGCCTTCATTCGCAGATTGGTGTCTTTTGATACAATAATTAATTCTGTGCTTTTTTTATTATCTTCTTTTAACCACATCGCGACATTCAGAATACGGTGATCAGGCGTATCTTCAGTGGACAGGAACCCTAGATCAGGATGCCAATCTTTACCAACTATTACACGGATTTTCCCCTTGTTTTTGCCAATTGAAACGCCATCTTCAAACAATTGGTCTCCAGTTAATTCGTCTAGGATTCTTAGGAAATCGCGGGCATTGAAATGAATTTGTTCGTTACCGCGCTTGAAATTATCTAACTCTTCCAGTACTGTAATTGGTATGGCAATATCATTTTCTTCGAAATGGGTTATACAGCTGGAATCGTGCAGAATTACATTAGTATCCAAGACAAATAGTTTAGCGAGGTTTTTCTTGGGCATTATTGTGTCAAGCGTATAGGTAAAAACAAACGAATAGATGAATAATCATGATAAATAATATAGTAATTTACTTGAACTTGATTGAACGGTCACACTATAAACAAATAATAAATCATAAGTTTTAAGAATAGAATAGGATATATAAATTAATTAAATAAAATAGGGTGTAAAGGCATTGGCGGTAACGTTGCCAATTGCTACATTTAGTATTATGGCTGATCTTAAGCATTTATTAATTCTTGAACAATTTGATCAAAATAATAAAATGATGTAAACCTTGATCTCGCAAATGGTTATGTATGTTTAAAGAAGATCTCCTAAAAAACAAAGTTATACTTGTGACTGGTGGAGGCACAGGTCTTGGTAAATCTATGGCGGCCCGCTTTGGTGAACTGGGCGCTAATTTGGTTATAGGTAGTAGAAGAGCAGATGTTATCGCAAAAGCAGCGCAAGAATTAGAGCAAACCGGCGTTGAAGTATTGGGCGTAAAATGCGATGTTCGCCAAATGGATCAAGTAAATGAGATGGTTAGCGCTGCCCTAGAAAAATTTGGGCGAATTGATATATTATTAAATAATGCTGCTGGCAATTTTATATCTCCAACGGAAATGCTGTCAGCCGGGGGATTCAAGGCTGTTGTAGATATCGTACTTGTCGGCACATTTAATTGCACACTTGCAGTTGGTAAAGAAATGATTAAACAAAAAAATGGAAGTATATTAAATATAGTTACTACCTATGCTTGGACGGGATCCGGTTATGTTATTCCTTCTGCATCTGCAAAAGCAGGAGTACTGGCAATGACACGTTCCTTGGCTGTAGAGTGGGCAAAATACAATATCCGTTCAAATGCTATAGCTCCCGGGCCATTTCCTACAAAAGGAGCATGGAAACGATTAGTCCCACCAGGTTTAAATATTGAAAAAAAAATGAAAAAACGTGTGCCATTGAAACGATTTGGTGAGCACATAGAGTTAGCAAACCTTGCTTCCTATTTAATCAGTGATCAGGCCGGATACATAAATGGTGAAGTAGTTACCATTGATGGTGGCGAATGGTTAAAAGGTGCCGGACAATTCAATGAGCTTGATAAATTACCAAAAGCGCTTTGGAAAACGATGGAAAAGCTACGTAAACGTTCTAAAAAATAGTTATTAAATATTGGGTGATAATATTACCCAATATTTTGTATAGCAGTATTGTATATGGAATTGCAAAACTAAAAAATAGAAATGGCGTAGTTCGTATTTGACCAAGGTAAGGATTCTTTTTTTGAGCGGATTGTATAATATGTTTGAACCCTGTAATTGATAATTGGGCCAGATAACTGGCAATAATGAAAATTAATAGTATAATAATATGATCAAGCCAAGTAAGGGAGTTTAGCCATTGTCCAAATTCCATCAATCTTTCCCTAATAAAGCAGCACCAAAAACACCAGCAGAATCACCTAATTTATTCGGTAGTATTGGCGTATCTTTCTTTAAACTGAATATGTTTTCTTTTACAGCGGCAATGCCTTCATCGTAAAGAAAAGATATATTTGATACACCGCCTCCTAGAATTACTGCATCAGGATCAATAATATTTATCACATTGGAAAGAGCCATACCAAAGTTAGCTAAATACTCTTTTTTCCATTTTAAATATTTCGCATTTTGGTTATGCTCAAATGATTTAATTATATCTCCTAGAGAAAGTGGTTTACCACCCAGTTCGACCCAATAATTTTCCAATGATGGACCACTTAAATAAGTTTCCACACAACCCATTTTCCCGCAATAACACATTTTGCCATTGGGGTGTAGTATTTGATGCCCCCATTCTCCAGCAATAAATAACCGACCATGATGTATACGGCGGTTTAATATTATTCCACCACCAACCCCAGTTCCAATTATTACACCAAATACAACAGCATAGTTTTTTCCAGCTCCAAGAATTGCCTCTGCCATGGCGAAACAATTTGCATCATTATCAATCGCTATGGGGCAATTCAATTCATTTTCAAGATCGGATTTTATTGGTTTCCCTATTAAGCAAACAGTATTACTATTTTTTAAGACACCTGTTTCCATATCCAAAGAACCGGGAGTACAAATACCAATACTGCATTCCTGATTTGTTTTAGCTCTAACTTTTTTCGTTAAATTGATTATTCGTTCAATGATAGCTTCATATCCGTCCTTTTGGTTTGTAGGTATCCGCATGCGCTCTACCACTTTATTTGCCGAAGATAATAAAATGGCTTCAATTTTTGTTCCGCCAAGATCAATACCAATTCGGTTCATTTCATTCCTCCTTTATGGATTTTATTAAATCTCTAAATTCGGAAAGGATCATTGAAGTTGCGCCCCAGACTTCATAGTTGTTAAGCTTGAAATATGGGACCTCTACATCATAACCACGTATATTCCTTTTTTCGATGGTTTGATTAGCTTCATTAAGAAGATCTGAAATATTAACTGAAAATATTGCTTCAACTTCTGACGGGTCTGGCGTGGGCTCTAGTTTATTTGAAGAGTATCCAATGAATGGGTGTATCATAAATCCCGTAACTGGCACAAATAGAGGGGTCATTGAACCGATAATTGATATGGAAGTTTTATTTATACCGATTTCTTCTTGTGTTTCCCTCAAGGCTGTATGTATTAATTTCTCATTTTCTTCTTGTGTCCCTCCAGGTAATGATATTTGGCCTTTATGATGTTCCAGTTCATTAGATCGTTTGGTTAAGAAAAAATGTATTTCATTATCTTCTAGGTATAATAAGATGAGCACAGCTGCTGGCGTAGAATTATTTTTCGAAAAAGGTAATTTAAAGGACTTATTATAATTCACCTGCATTTTTCGGTGTGACCTTTCTCCAGGCACATCATTCCCGACCGCGGTTTTTAGTTGTGCAATAAAATGCAGAAAATCCATTAATAAAAGTTATCGCTTTTTATTTTTTTATACCGCATGTTTGGAATTTAATGATAGTATTGAAACATATCGTTTGGGATTGGAACGGCACACTGCTCGATGATCGTTGGCTAACAATTGCCGTTATGAATCGTTTATTAGCTAGGCGCAATATGGATGAATTAACAGAAGATAGGTACTTACAGTTTTTTACTTTTCCAGTAATAGATTATTATAGACGATTAGGATTTGATTTCGAAAAAACCTCATTCTCTGAATTGGGGACAGAATTTATTAACGAATACAATACTCGAGCTTTTGAACCACAGTTACATAATGGTATAATTGACTTAGTGGATGAACTAAATAAAAATGGTGTGTCCCATTCAATTTTATCAGCTAGTAGCCAAAAAATATTAAATACATTGGCTACTCACCATAATATTGATCATTATTTCAAAGCTGTTTTGGGTCAGGACAATCATTATGCATACGGAAAAATAGAGACAGGGAAAACGCTGATTAATAAATTAGGTATTGCTCCAAATAATATATTGTTTATTGGGGATACAGAGCATGATCTTGATGTTGCAAATGCAATTGGTACCCACTGCGCATTATTGTCATGGGGACATACAAGCACTGAGCGGTTGGATAAAAGAGAGGTAAATGTATTTAATGCTATTTCAGATCTTAAATCTTGGATTAATTCCTGTTTTATTTTACCAGCCGACTGAATGTCTGGTACCCATTCCAGGCCCTAGGTAGACAGCATTTAACAAGACCCTCTCGCTGGCTCTAAAATAGCCCCTGAAATGGGGCTCAGTCGCAAAAATAATTATTTGTCCTTTTCCAAAAGATTCCTGCGTCACCCAGGCGGATTCTGCAATGCGAGATTTTGCTTCTGGCCATAACAAGCCCCCCAATCGTAGTTTCGATTCATCAGCTAGCCTTCCAGCAATTTTTACTGGTTTTTTTGCCATAAATACATTGCCGGTATTATAAAGTACTGGTACGTAATCTCCACATCCGAATGAAAGCCAATGTTCAGGATCCATGTTTACTTTTAGAAT
>CAYYXU010000093.1:0-6582 GCA_964475645.1 uncultured bacterium
CCCAAGGCAGGTTTTTCTCCGCGTGGACTTCCACATTCTCTACAAACCATGCTCTAGGTTGGAAATCATCCAATTCGTACAATGTAACAGGCATATTCCCTCGACCTGTTTTCATCTTCCCCCGCCTAATTTGCATCAGTCCTGGAAAATTAATCGGTTGCGGACTAAGTAGATATTTGACGTTCAACATACGCATCAGGGGTAAGGTGCCTGCATTGTTTGTTCTCTGCAGAAAATCATTGTAGATCTTAAGTTTAGCTGGATGATAACCGCCAACTGATTCAATTCCAAAGGCAAGAATACGTGATTCACTAAAGAGCGCACCCGCGGGATAAACACGGAAATGTTTTTCATTGTCATCTGTTAAAATCTTTGTGATTTGGTCATGCTGGAAATATCTTTCAACGATCGAATTACTCATTAATTGAGAAGCTCGCCCAGACTGTTTATCGGGTTGAATAATTTTTTTATTTACTATAGCGATATCCGTTAATGCCAACAGTGTAACAGCGATAGTAAAACCATTTTTAGCAATCTTCTGATTGATGAATGCCCAGGTCAATCCAAAAAATGCAGCAAGGATTAACACCATTGTCCACGCATCTTTGAGCCACATATCCCAGCGCAATGCGTTGATCGCTTGTATCGTACGGGGATCTTGCGTTCGGGGTGGTGTAAATCCTGATGAAACCAATTGCTGAATGGATGATTGCCAAAAGGTCAAAATCAATAAAAAGATTACTAGTACTCCTGTACAGGTCCAAAACCATCTTGGTATGACTTGTTTATGAAGTGTTATTAAATAATTTAACCCTAGGGCAGCCATCACAGAGGTATTGAACTGTACTAGAATCAATATCATTGCAGGGACACGAAACTTGTTAAAGTATGGGAAAAAACTATAAAATAGATCATAAATGATATTCATATTTTTCCCAAAGGATATTAATATAGCTAATATGGAAGTACCCAGCAGAAACCACATTAATGGGTCTCTACGATGTACAAAACCAATCCCTGCCAACACCAGTATTACAATACCCATATAATTTGGGTAATCAGTAAATGGCATATTACCCCAATAAGTTTGACCCCCAAAACCAAAGGCAGATGGAATAATAAAAGTTAATAATTCTTTTGGTGAAAATGACCAACTGGTGGCATAGTTATAATCCGCACCACCACTAGGCCCTCCACCGCGAATGGAAAAGGGCGTATATTCCAATGATGGGAGATATATGAGCATGGCCAGACCAATACCTAGAACAGCAGCACCAACAAAACTACCGAAGCCCAACAATGACCTGTTTCTGGCTTTAATATCTTTAATATGAATAAACAAGAAATACAATACATATGCACCTGCTAGCATCCAGGTGTAATAAGCAATCTGAACATGGGCTCTTTGTAATTGAAACCCCAATAAAATAGCTAACAATCCAGTATTTATAAATGATGGCTTTTCCATAATCTTCATTGTCATCCACATGATCCAGGGGATATATGCCGCCGTCATTATTTGACTACCGTGACCAAAAACAACCATCGTGGTCATAAAGGGCATCATCATGAATGCAGAACCACCAAGGAATGAGGAAAGTGGTGAACATTTAATATAATTAAGAAGAAAAAACCCGCCCAGACCGGCGAATATAAGGTGTGCTAGTATAATTAACATTCCGGGAACAAAAAATATTTTAAATAAATATTCGGGGAAATACAGTGAAGAAATATTAGTGAAAGCTTCCGCGGTTGGCATCCCCAGGAAAACCCATGGCTGCCAGAGGGGGTATTCTCCAGTTTCTGCTTGTACTTTATTAAGCACTATCCCACCAGCGTGTGGACCTAAACTATCAGGCGAGCCAAATGTCTTGTCACCGAAAATTACCGGATTGAATAAAACGCAGATAAAAATCAGTAGTGCAAACCCTGTTATAATAGTTGGATTTTTCAAAAGCGTCTTCATTTACCCTTCTTTTTAAGCGATTTCCTCAAAATACCTAAGCCAGCTAAAAAATCTTTATCTTCTGGTTCAAACTTCATTATCCACAGACCAAATCCAAATATCATTATTGAGACAATAGATACAAATAATAAAGTTACCAAAGTATGGAAATCCATTACAAGGGGTCGGATCCACCATAAACACCACCCGGTTCCCACACCAGAAAGTACTGGTTTAATCATTTTACTGCTTATAAATGATAACTTAAGTATCCACCGGACTTGAATAACTCGAATTAGATTAATCGCAACTATAGAGAGGAGGGTTGCCCAAGCGGCACCTAAAATCCCATATTTTGGTATCAGTACAACATTTAAAACAATATTCAGGATGAATACTCCAAATGAATTCCAGAAAAGTAGACGTGTAAATCCAGACATACCTAAAGGAGGGCCAGCGGCGCCAAAGGCGGCCTGTATGAAAGTTGCCACTGTAAGTAAAACCAAAACAGAGCCACTAGCCATGAAATCAGGGCCGAACAATAACATCATTTTGGATGGATAAATAATGAATACCAACGATATAGGAATTGCAAATGTGATCAACCAGCGACTTACTAATTTATAGAGATGGGACATTTCAATAAAGTCACCCTCACTGTGCAACTGGGACATTAAAGGTGCGAAAATACTTATAAATGAAACGATCAGGGCCTGTAAAAGTCCCGCGGTTCTCATCGCGGGATGATAAAGCCCTACTGTAGTCACATCAGTGAAATAACCCAGCATGAGAATATCCATCCAATGCATGAGTGTCTGTAGAATTACTACAAACATGAGTGGGAATGAAAACATCAAAAGTGGTTTATCGAACGGAGCAAATAAAACACTTATCAGGTTAATACCTGATAATTTCCGTAAATACTTAAACATGAGAATACAGCTAATTATTCCGGCCAAAGCATGCGGCAGCATGAGAGCTGATTCTTTTGATATAAAAGAATATGAAAGAACCATTCCTCCAAACAAAACTGTTGGTTTTACGAATTGGGTAGCAAACACTGTATATTTCATCAGTTTGAATCCCTGAGTGGCAAATGCCGAAATTGAGAGAAAGACATTGAATGGCATGGTTAATGCAAATACAATAAGTACAGTTTTCAATAGGGGTGGCTCATTCAAAACTTCAGTTACTAACCATCCTGTACCCGCTATAATAAGTAAAGTAAGACCAATGGAAAAAATGCATGTCATTTTTAATGATGACAGGATAATATTTTGAATTTTATAGTAATCTTTTTTGGTATCCAGCCTACTGATAAACCGCATAACACCTGTTTCCAACCCCATTTTTGCTAAAACTTCTGAAATCAGTATGATAGAATTCGCTAGGGAATATATACCCAAATATTCCACACCAACCCATCTGGCAAGTAGCGCTGTATACAATAAACGATTTATGTTTCCATAAACTAAACCAGAAAATGTAATCGTTGATTCTTTAGCAATTTTTTGGGCAAGATTCATTTATTTAATTTTGTAATTAATCCCTTATAAAACCCAACCCATGTCCAAATAAATGCAGACAACCCATGCTTTTGTTTAACCCATTCTTTTAAAGCTACACCATTTAAGTAAACAAAAACAAAACCCAGAAATCGACGTCTACCATACTTTCGGAAAAAATATACCGTATTATGAGCACGATAGAACATACCCTCAGCCGGGTTTTTTTGACGTAATCCACCCGTTGGTATTCGCAGGTGTTCAATAATAGGTTCTGGATAATAATAAACCTTGCCTCCTATTTTTTTCACGGCATACCCAAAATCTCCATCTTCCATAACCGCTGTACCAATAAAATTAGGATCGAAACCTCCAGCTTCAATAAACAGATTTTTAGTTAAACTAAAATTTCCTCCAGGTGCCCATTCACATTCACCAGATTTATCCGTATCGAAATTTTTGAGTGTTTTTCCATACCAAGTAATCCAACCTCCTATAATTGAATCTTTCTCTCTAAAAATAGTTGTTTCTTTTTCAAAAACACGTCCTCCAATACAACATTTATCTTTTTCAGGATCATTAAATAAATTCATATAAGAATAAATTAAATCCGAATCGGGAATGCTATCATCATCAATGAAAACCAGAATATCACCTTTTGCATTTTCAACACCAACATTTCTAGCATTTGGAAGCCCCGTCTCAGTTATTTTTAAATATTTATACTTAAAGACATCATTTTTAAAATTTTGTAGATCATTATTTTTTGACTCTGTTTGATCAACAAGAATTACTTCAAACCCGGATATAGATTGCTTTATAAGATATTGTAAAGTCTGTAAGGCAATCGCCTGCCGATTAAAAGTGGGAATAATTAGTGAAACCTGATTAGGTGAAATCATGCCTTAAATTTACGGTTAATCGATTCAATGATATATTCTAAGTAGAACCGAATAGGAAAGTAAGACTCTAGAGTAACATATTTTTGCAATTTCAATTAATTTCTTCAAAAAAGTATTTGCGTAATTCCCATCTTTAAACGCTAAAGGATAAACCCAAAAGCTTTCTAAGCGACTTAGCCAATTCTCAGAATATCCTAAAATATCTTGCAAGACGTCTATTAGTTTAGATTTGGTCGTTGATGTGGGGGAGGCTAAAAACAAGGTGTTCATATTAGATAAGCTAAATCTGAAAAATACGGTCGAATAATATATCAAATCATATATGCCGTTATTGTATTAATTATTACCAAATAAGTTGAAATAACAACGCTAAGATTAATCAAATTTGTATCTTAAGCTTAACTTTTAAAGCTTTCCAGGTATTTACTACAACGTCTAAAATTGGTTCCGGTAAAATGGAAAAAATAAGATATAGTAAATTTATTATCTTGAACGGGTTAGATAAGATCGATTTTATAAAATAAACCCGACCCTGTTTCATTATCCTTCTTGTGAAACAAGTTCTACCGCAATAAAAATAGTAATTGCTATCCGTGATTCTATTAATATTCATTCTATTATTAATTTGAATGCTGTTTAATAAATTGAGTGGTTCATTATTACCTTGCTGTCTGGCATCAAAACATTTTCTTGCAATATCAGCGTAGGCCATCTGTATTTTTTTTGTTTCAATAGTAATACTATTCCTGCTGACTGTTCTTTTATAAAGAACTTTATCAACATTTGCCACCATAAACCTTTCAGAAATCCTTAACCATAGATCGTAGTCTTGGGCTTTTATAAACTGTTCTCTAAAACCCCCGAGATTTTTAACAACTTTTGTATTTAACATCACTGAGCCGTGACAAAAACCATTTTGAAAAGGAAGGTGTTTTTTCAATTCAATATCGGTTGTTGGAAATTCAATATCACCTAAATAGTTTCCGGATTCAGAGTATTCACTAATCCATGTTCCAACCAATCCGAATTCGGGATTATTATCGAAAAATTCGATTTGATATTTTAACCGGTTTAAATCGGAAATATCGCCGCCATCCTGTCTTGCGATATAACTACCACTAGCATGTTTTAAACCATGGTTCAATGCCTTCGTTAAACCTAATTTTGGAATATCGATCAACTTTATGCGGATATCGTTATATTTAGATACAGTATCAACCACACCATTGTCTGTACCGTCATTAATAATAAGAAACTCAAAGTCTTTATAAGTCTGTAATAAAATACTATTTATTGTTTCACTTAATAACCCATCATCACGATTAATGGCCATCAAAACAGATAAAGGATAATTATGAGACATTTTTAGACCTAATGATGAAAGTGACCTGGAATTAAAATAAATATCATGGATTATTAACTAAGAATTAGCTTATTCAATGGTTACTGAAAATTAGAGATATAACCGAGTAGGCCATGCTCACTTTTATTAATATTATAATTTATTATATCCCAATTTCGTTGCCGATACATATATTACAAATAAAATCCGTAGTTTTTATCTTTAAACAAACTAATATAAAGGGTGATTTGCTGCTTATTCATTTTCTAGCAATAAATAATAGCCATCTTTCTTTTTGTGGAATGACTTCAACTTCATTAAATATTTCTAACAGAACATTTTCTAATATCTTCTCTGAATATAAATATAGATGAAATGGGTCAATTTTTCTCAGCGCCAATAAATTAATAGGGTTTCTGTTTTCTACTTGAGGTGTACTACCAATAAAAATACCATCATTTTTTAATACTCGGTATGCTTCTCTTATAAACTTTTTACCATCTTGTAGTGTGAAATGTTCGATTGCTTCCATACTTACAATCGAATCAAATGATTCATTTGAAAATTCCAAAGCTAATGCATTCATTTTTTTATAGGTTATATTATTTCCATCGTACTTACTCCTTGCAATTTCAACAGCTTCATCTGAATAATCTACACCGATTACTTGATTGGCTATTTTCCCAATTTCGAAAGTTGTCCACCCGGTGCCACAACATAAATCTAAAACATTCTTATTATGAGTATATTTTTTTGCAAATTCACTTCGTTTCTTAAAAACAATTTTCCAGGGATTGTTTTCCCACTCGGCGTCACTAGGATTTGCCCTTTCATCTAGGGTTTTTACATTTATACCAATGGAATATTGAATTATTATTTTAATTGAAC
>CAYYXU010000094.1:0-1654 GCA_964475645.1 uncultured bacterium
TTGAGCTAAAACCACTAAATGACACCTCTATTGAGGATTTTAGTGGCAATCCCATCGATGGCTTTGTTACCCGTACAGACTTTCTAAATTCTTTTCCGCGAATCTTAGATTCTACACTAAGCGATGAAAATAGTTATGTTCAATTAATTTTGAGCGAAGAAATTTTTAATCTGTCGAATGGACCACTTAGTAGCAGTGATTTTATTATCAATGAATTTGTTCAAGGTGACAGTGGTAACGCTGAAGATGCAGTAATTTCCAGTATTACAAACGTTAATAACAATCTTTTAACAACTGGAGAAGATACAATAAGATTGGTAATCACTTTAATGAATCCTCCTGCTAGTGGTGTGGAAACAATTAAGATCCAGCCTTTGACTGATTTTTCAATAATTAATGAAATCGGTAATCCATTAAAAATTCGCGAATCTTCACGTACCTATTTACTGAATGATAGATATCCACCCTATATGTACTCTAATACAACACTAACAAATGATACGGTGTTGGTTATTCAAACCAATGAAGAGATCTATACAGATACTTTAGATAATGAAGGTATAGGTAGCGTAGAAATATCTGATTTTCGGTTAGGATTTTTTAATAATGGTGGAAATGCTACCAATGCTATAATAACTAAAATTAGAGATGTAAATGATAATCCCCTAGATCCAAGTGGTGGACATTCAACAATCAGGGTTCATTTTAGTTTATTTGGTGACCTACCCAGTGGTGTTGAAGAAGTCGAAATCAGTCCCAATTCACAAGCATCAATTTATGATGGTGTTGCAAATCCTATGCTACGAACAAGTACCAGTGGAAAAGTGTTATTGCCGGATAGGCTCCCACCAAAGATAAATTTACCGACAGCTAATATTCCTGATGATAATTCCTATGTTATTATTACACTGACAGAAGGTGTTTACGGTAATTCTATTGCCACTATTCCGGTAGAGCCAAGTGACTTTATTGTTGAGTTTATGTCAAATGGAGGCAATGCAATAGATGCGGAAGTTGATTATATCACGAATTCCTTACAATTACCGGTTATAGGCGGTGAAGATACATTGCACTGTTATTTGGAATTTCAGGGTACGCCGAGTGGGCATGAAAGTTTCTTTATAAGAGCAGACACTAATTCTGTATTTGATGCATTCGGTAATGCCTTGGAGTTCAGCCGTAATAGCTGGGAAGTGGATCTAAATACTGACACCCTGCAATTAAATGATCAATTGGTCCCCACAGTTGATTCTGTATCCATAGCCCATGGCTCTCCCATAATTTCTAGTATTGGTTCGCCCATAAACATTACTTTTTCAGAACCAATTCAATCATTTAGCTATTCCATTTCAGCAAGGCACTACAATAATATAACTTATTCAGACACTACTACAGCAACTGGCTTTAAATTAAGTTTGAATCCTCCTCTGGCAAGTCTAGACACAATTACCTTATCTATTTCCAATCTTACAGATAGTGCAGGATTGGAAGCAGTGAATTTTAGTTATGAATTTTACACACCACCCCTAGGTGATTATGATATTGATTACAGAGTCAATGTTGAGGATTTGGCACAATTTGTATCCTTCTGGATGGCAGATTCCCAACCACTGGTCTGGGGTTTAGGTCCAACAACTGGTACCTTCCCCCATCT
>CAYYXU010000094.1:1754-6535 GCA_964475645.1 uncultured bacterium
GCGGAAGACCAATCCTTGATCGCTGCTGGAACACAGAAAATCGCCTTGGTGATTCCTACTGAATTTCGATTAATGCAAAACTATCCGAACCCCTTTAATAATACAACAATTATCCCCTATGCTGTACCAGAAGAAACATTTGTACAGTTGGAAATTTTTGATATCAATGGTCGCCATGTGGAAACGTTAACATCCCAATCTCACGAACCAGGTTTTCATACGTTACATTGGTCCGGTCGCATGGCTGCTTCTGGCGTTTATTTTATAAAACTTGAAGCAGGTAAAACAATATTAACCCAAAAAATGATCCTGTTGAAATAAGCAATCTCCCCGAATTTGTATAGTAAATGAGCTGGGCTTGAATTACAATATTACAAATAATTACTTGCGATTATTTATAGGTAGGAGTTATTAAAAAGTAAGATAAAATAATAATTAGTTTGGGTTTATCTTTAACAATAAGTATTGTAAGTGGTGGTCAGATAAACCTTGAAAAAAATAATTATTAATTCAGTGGAATATAAATTTTCAATAATAATTGCGGCGAAGGAATATTTTCTTTAATACGATTGTTATAAGACAAGGCAAAGCCCCTACCAACTACCGTACCTAACCCAGCGCCAAATATAACATCACTTAAATAATGTTTATTATCATTGATTCTACTGGCTGCAACCAATGCTGCTAAACAATATGCAGCAATACCAATTTGGTCGCCATAAAGCTCGTTTACAATAGTAGCAATTGTAAAACTATGCGAAGTGTGCCCTGAAGGAAACGACTTACAACAACTACCATTTGGTCGTTTGCGGCCAAACCCGCGTTTCATTCCCTCCGTTACTACTACATTTGTAATCATTGCTAATGTCGCAAATTCCATTTTTTCAGACAATTCAGCTTTTTCCCCGTCGTCTAATGATGTAACCAATATTGATGACAATAATATCCAGTGCCCCCAGCTGCCGCCATACATATCTCCAAAATGGGAAATATTATCAGGTAATAATCCTTTTGTTTGCGCGTATGATTTCACTTGGTGATCCACTTGTGAAGCAGCTAACGCTGCCAGGGCAGCTGACCCTAGGATCAATTGATTAGACTGATTCAATAATATTTTACTGGTAGATTCCGTAAAATAATCCAACACACTATCGTTACTCCCCCCATGGATTATACCTATGATAATAAAAAGGGTTATCCATCTATATCTTTTCATAAAACAATCAAAAAATCAGATAAATTATAATCATTGATCCCATGGCAACTAAAGCTGCTGCGCCGATCAAGTATACTATAATGATCGTATAATCTATTGGACCAAGAACCATTGTTATAGTAATCTAATAGTAAGAATTATATTTTGGTTATCTTTAACCATAATAAAACTAGATAAAAGGATTTAATGATGAAAGCATTGCTATGCAAGGAATTTGCTGCTGTTGAAAATCTCACCTGGGAAAATATCCCGGATCCATATCCTCAGGAAGATGAAGTTATAATTGAAATCAAAGCAGCCGCTTTGAACTTTCCAGATAACTTAATTGTTCAGGGACTTTATCAATTCAAACCACCACTGCCTTTTTCCCCTGGATCTGAAGGATCTGGTACGATCAGTGCTGTCGGAAAAAATGTAACAGACTATAAAGTTGGTGATCGGGTTTCATTTATGAGTGGTTGGGGCGCTTTTTGTGAAAAAATCGCTGTACATCAAAAACAGGTTATCAAAATGCCTGATACAATTACATTTGAACTAGCCGCCGCAACGCAAATAGCTTATGGCACTAGTTACCACGCATTGATTCAAAGAGGTAATTTGACAGAGAATGACGAAATCTTAATTCTAGGATCTTCAGGCGGTGTTGGTTTAGCAGCCTTAGATATTGCTAAAGCATTCAATGCGCGGGTTGTTGCAGGTGTTTCATCCGAAGAAAAGGCTGTGGTCTGTAGGAATTACGGTGCTGATGATGTTGTAATATATGGTACAGAAAAATTGGATAAGGAAGGGCAGAAAAACCTCTCTGCTCAATTCAAAGAAAAAAGTCAAAAAGGCGGTTATGATATTATTTATGACCCCATTGGAGATTGCTACGCCGAGCCTGCACTTCGTACTATTAATTGGAAAGGTAGATATTTAGTGATCGGGTTTGCCGCAGGTGAAATACCAAGAATCCCCCTTAATCTTGCTTTACTAAAAGGATGTGCAATTGTCGGCGTATTCTGGGGATCATTCACGAGTTATGAACCACAACAAAATGTAAAGAACATCATTGAAATCGGAAAATTAATCGCAATCGAAAAAATTAATCCATTTATTTCAAAATCAATACCAATGGAATCGGCTATAGATGCCATAAAGATGATTGGGGATCGAAAAATAATTGGCAAAGTTGTGTTAGTTATAGATTGATTATAAATGATACCCCATAATTATTGATTCCTTATCGCGATCTAATTCCTCCATTCCATATTTACGATAAAAGTTAAATGCTCGGTCATTACTGGTACTCAGATCCAAATGCAACCCAGGAATTTTATTATCTCTTAAATACTCAATAAAGCGATCCATCATCAATTTCCCCTGACCTTTTCCCTGTGCTCGCGACAATAGATCAATATGCAGATGGGCTGGATAATCTGGAAGCAATCGTTGCGACGCAGGGTGAAAAAGAAGATCCGTTATTTTTTCTGTTTCATCCCAGGTATCAGGATTACCCGTGGGCTTCTTATAATTAACACGAATTTTAGGCAGCCATTCACTATGCATCCATTGGTAATATGTTTGCGAGTCCAAAACCCCCATTATGTAACCACATGGACCTTGATCGTCTTCCAAAATAAAAACAGATTGAGGTTCAAATTCCATATATGGGCCAACATAGATATGCCCCAATACTAAGGGATCAGAAAACAAATGAGTTGCATCTTGGCCAGAATTACCGGTTTTTAGGCAGATCTCATAAACTGCACCGGTATCGGCAGATTTATAAGATCGAATAGAAAAATCAGGCATGCTCCATTGGAATACCTATTCGATGCCCAATAATTCAACTTCAAATAAAAGCGTGCTATTTGGTGGTATTTTTCCACCGGAACCACGAGCACCGTAGCCCAGTTTTGAAGGTATAGTCAATTCCCATTTAGATCCAACCTGCATTAATAGCAATGCTTCAGTCCAGCCTTTAATTACACCGGAAACAGTAAAGGATGTTGGCTGTCCGCGATCATAAGAACTATCAAATATGGTGCCATCCGCTAATGAACCCTTGTAATGCACTTTTACTTTATCAGTTGTTAATGGACTGGGGCCGTCTCCAGGTGTAATAACTTTATATTGCAAGCCACTTGGTAAAGAAACAACGCCTTGCTTTGATGCACTTTCCGCAAGATAAGCCTCTTCTGCTACTGCTGCTTCTTGTGCTTTCCGTTGTGCTACCTCACGTTGTTTTTGCTGGAATACTTGACGAAAATTTATCAATGTTGATTGTATTTCCTCATCGGTTAAGATGGTTTCTTTATCAGAAAATGCGTCACTTAAACCCCTAGCCATTGCATCAGGATCAATATCCATTTCCTGTAAGCGAAATGATTTTCCGATATCAACACCTACGCTATAACTCACAGTGTCCATATAATCTATCAACTGAGGCGCCTTAACTACCTTTTCGCTGGTTGTGCAAGATATAGCTATCATTAGGAAAGCTATAATAATACTAATCTGTTTTTTCATTTAATCAGTGTCCCTTTCTAGTTCATCGTTTTCACCAGGTTTGAAACGATATTTTAATACGGTCCATACAATCCAAAAATTAATTACCGATGTTAGCAAAAAAGCCATTATAGCCTGGGGGGAAAAATAACCACCTGTCTGGGCAAAAAGAATATAGACTCCTACAAAAGCAATTCCGAACAATAGCAATGATAAAACACTAACCCCGCTCGGATCATGGGTTTTCCACAGTTTTATCAATTGTATTAGTGCAGCGCCAGGCAATACTATTGCAGGCATCCAAGTCAAAAATTCAATCATTATTATTCTCCAAAACTTATTTCAAGGTTGATCGATAAAAGTAAAGGTTCCCTTATCTGGTAGTTTTATTTATTTTGTTTCAGGTTTACAGCAGTACCGTAAACTAATAGCTCTGCTGAACCTTGCATTATCATTGAAGTCTGAAAGCGCACTCCTACAATTGCATCAGCGTTTAATTCTCTTGCGCGATCCAACATACGCTGCAGTGATTGTTCTCGGGATTCTGCCATCATACCAGTGTATTCGGTGATTTCGCCACCGACCAAACTTCTCAATCCTGCAGAAATATCTTTTCCCAAATGGCGAGCTCTGATCGTATTGCCAATGACGGTACCTAAAGTTTTAGTTATGGCGTGGTCTGCTACGGTATCTGTTGTAACTACTATCATTTGTCTATGTCACGAAAGGGCTCCTCATTTTTTGCCACTCGCTCTTCTTGAATAATACTATACAACAAAATAAACACACCACTCACTACAGCCATGAGCGCAAGACCAAGAAGCGGATTATTGAACAACAGTGCCATGATCTTTCCAATAAAGACCAAAATAAAAACCACAGCGCCACCAAGGATAAGGTAAATACCAGTCTGTTTCATTATGAACCTCTATTGATAATATTTTTCAACTAAAATAGTGCATTTCAACTAATCAGAAGATAAACTATTGCCCAATTAAATCATTTTAAAATATTTACTTATGTTTGACACTGATTTTTCGATCCGTTCTTTTCGCGGAGGGTACGATGATAATTT